>NZ_AUEY01000002.1 GCF_000426225.1 Desulforegula conservatrix Mb1Pa | reverse complement strand
AAAATGACTCCTTTTACCTGCCTTATGTCCACATACTGGGTCAGGCCGTCGGCCCTAAGTTCCTGAAGCTTGCTTTCGAGATAGTAATTCTCGTCAAAGGCAAGGGCAATGTCCCTCCATCCTGGTGCGCCTGGGTCAGTTATCACTCCGTCCGCCTCACCGTCGTTGTCAAATTCGCCTCCGTCTAAAATAGCGAAGTCGAGTCTTGTCTTTCCACCTTCCGTAACTATCTGGCCGCCGTACTCAGGGCTTGCGAGGTTAACCCAGGCACCTTCCTGGTTCTGTTTCCAGTAACCGTTTATGGCGATGTTCTCATCGACAAAAATACTGAAATTTTCCGACGATCCGGGGGTTTCGATGTCAGCTGTAAAGCTTATCATTCCAAGTGGCATCTCGACGTTTTCAGGAAGATTAGCCGGAGCGTCAATCTGCTTAACATCCTTGAATGTCACAGGAGATGTACCGGAATCAATTTTTCCTTCGTCAGAACCTCCGACAAGGGTCAAAAACACCTGGGGCGCTTCACCAGGATCGCTGACAGGCGTCGATGTATTAAGGAATGGAACGGAGCTGACTCCGCTCTGGAGCTGATCCTGTACTCCGTCGCCATTTCCGTCTCCTGTCACGCCGCCTGTTAGGCCGGGAACATACCCTTCCACGACCTCCGGCACTCCGTCATTGTCGTTGTCAGGCAGATTTCCCCAATCACTGGCAGGTGGAATTACCGGAGCAGGATTTGGCGCAGGCGGCTGGGGCGGATCAGGAGGAATGACGTTTTCAACCGCATCTGTCACAGTAACCGTGATTGACTGACTGTCTACCCCGCCGTTTCCATCGTTTGCCTGGACAATCACCTCGTATGTGTTGTTTGCGCCATTGTCCGTAGGAGACTCAAAATCCGGGGCGTTTATAAAACTAAGCGAGCCTGAGGCCGCGTTGATTTGGAATCTTGACTGATCCGCTCCTCCTGTTAATGAAAATGTCACTGTCTGACCAACGTTTGCATCAGTTGCCGTTACTGTCGTAATTGCCGTCGTGTTCTCGACAGTATTAATCGCGGCCGTCGCTCCTCCTCCGCTTGAGGTGATTACAGGAGGCTGATTTAAGGTAACTGTTATGCCGTTCAGTAAAAGATCGGCCACGTTCACTGCGGCATTCGCCCCTGCTGCCCAGTCTTCTGCTGCAGCAATATTGTAAGTTGTATTATCGTTTGACGCTGTCCCGTTTTTGTTAAGAATCTGGTTGACCTCTGTTTTGTCTGTACTTGACAAAGTCAGCGTGAACTGGGTCTCAGATGTGATTTCGACATTGGCAGTATCTGTCAGTGTATAGGTTGCGCCAGCTTCTCCTGTAAAAATGAATTTGTTTGCGACAATGTCGTTAGCCGCTCCGTTCAGCTTCAAGAAGTCGGTTCCTGTCACGACAAGAGCTCCTGTGCCACTGTTATACGCGGCGCTTGTTATTGCAGGAGCCGGGACATTACTGACTGTTATGCCGTTACCAGCAAGATCTGCCACGTTTACGGATGAATTTGCGCCTGCGGCCCAGTCTTCAGCAGCGGCGAGATTGTAGGTTGTTCCGCCTGTTGACGCTGTGCCATTACTGTTTATGATCTGTTTCAATGCGGTCTGGTCAGCCCCATTAAGGGTAACTGAGAAAGATGTAGCGCTTGTTATTTCAATGCTTGTTGTCGTTAGCGTATACGTGGCTCCGCCATCTCCAGTCAGGGTGAGTTTGGATACGTCGATGTCGTTTGTTGCTCCACTGAGTTTCAGAAAGCCTGTTCCTGTAGCTGTGAGAACACTGGTTGAAACATTGTAAGCTGCAGAGGTTATTGTTGGAACAGCAACATTGCTTACTGTTATTCCATTTCCTGTTGCATCCGATGTATCGTCTGCTATGACATTCGTATCCCAGTCATCTGCTGCCGCAAGATTGTAAGTCGTGTTTCCTGTCGAGGATGTGCCGTTCTTGTTTAATATCTGATTTAAGGCTGCCATGTCAGTGGCTGAAAGCGCAAGAGTGAACTGGGTTGCAGAAGAAAGCTCCACATCAGGAGTATCTGTCAGGGTATAGGTCGCCCCGCCCTCACCGGTCAGGGTGAATTTACTGGCGTCAATGTCGTTGGCTGCCCCTGCTTTTGCCTGGATGTTCGTACCCGTAACAACCAAAGAACCTGTTAAAGCATCGTATGTTGCTGACGTGACCTTTGGAGCTATTGAAACAGTAACCGCATTTGTTGCGTCAGATATGTCCGCAGCGCTTTCCGCAGCAGCAAGCCAGTTGTCGGCAGCTGCCAGATTATAGGTCGATCCTCCGGAAGAAACAGTACCTACTTGATCAAGAAGAGCGTCCACATTCGTCTTGTCAATTCCGATCAGGGTGACCGTAAAGCTTGTGGAACTTGTGATCTCAACGTCATTTGCGCTGGTAAGGGTATATGTGTCGTTAGCAGTTCCGCCGGTCAGGGTAAGGGTCGAAATATCTATGTCATTGGCTATATCTACTTTTTTGAAGAGATTAGTCCCAGTAATCTGCATTATGCCCGAGTCCGAATCATAGGTTGCGCTTGTGATTGTCGGAGTGGCAACATTTGAGACAGTAATCCCATTGCCGGTCGCATCAGAAATATCTAAGCCCGTAGGGCTTCCAGCAAGCCAGTTGTCAGATACTTCAAGGTTGTAGGTTGTCGCACTTGAAGAAGTTGTACCGTTTTTGTTCAGAAGCCCATGCACATTCAGCTTGTCTGTTTCTGAAAGATTCAGGGTAGCGCTTGTGGATGAAGTGATTTCCACATTGGCTGTGTCGCCTAAAGTATAGCTTGCGCCATCTTCACCAGTGATGTTTAGGAGATTGGCAATAACGTCATTATTGGCCCCTGATGCAGCCACGAAATTGTTTCCGGTAAGGGCCAGTTGTCCGGTTGACCAGTCGTAAGTCGCGCTTGTTATGGAAGGCAAACCGAAAGAAACCGTTGATCCCACTGACAATATTGCAGTATCAGCACCTCCATTTGCAGTTCCTCCGTCATCCTTGACACTGGTTATGGTAACAATCCTGTCGCTACCTATTGTCGGATTGCTGCTCGTGTTCTGATACTTAAGCCCGTTTACCAGGGTTTGCCAGTTGGCGGAGGTATCGGTTTTGGTCAGGGTAATCGTAGCCGTACTTCCTGACACGGACACGCTGTATCCAAAGGAATTAGTCGCACTTGTTCCGCTGCTACCATTCGTCAGGGCCACGGTGGTTCCATCAATTAGCAGGCCTTCAGAAGCTCCGTCCGTCACATTTGTAACAGTCAGCGTCGTACCTGTGATATTCTGGCCAGCCTCGATTGTGCTTATAGACGTTCCGGAAAAGATCGTCGAAGCCGGGCCGCCTGGCAGGTATGTGGGATTACTACCTGTAGAGCTCATGGTGGGCGCGTCGTTAATTGCGCTGACAGTGATCGAAGCGGTGTCCGTGGCAGTAGAAAATGCCGTAGTCCCGCCATTGGTTGTTGTGTCGACCTTGCTGCCAGCACTGCCACTTCCCTGATCCCAGGCACGGTAGGTAAAACTTGCAGATGTGCCATCCGCACCATTTGGTACGAAGCGAACCTTGTCAGTATCTCTAAGGAGCAGGGAGCTGTTGCCGGCCACGGCTCCTATTGCTGCCCATGATCCTCCGTTGTTCGTGCTGTATTCCCACGCGCCATTGCCGGAAGTAAGCCCAGTGATGGCGATGCCTTCCACAGCGCCGCTGTCCACGTCGGTAATACTTGCACCAATAATGCTCGCAACCGTCTGGCCTGCATTGGTCGTGTCATCTTCAGTAATGGTCGTAAGCGTCGGCGTGGCTGGCGTCAGAACAGGTGCGTCGTTGACTGAAGTGACTGTGATTGATGCCGTGTCCATAGATGTGGAAAAAGCAGTTGTTCCCCCGTTGGCGCTGGTGTCGACCATGTTGCCGGCAGTGCCGCTGGTCTGATCCCAGGCACGGTATGTAAGGCTGGCAGAAGTGCCGTTCTGTCCATTGGGTACGAAGCGAACCTTGTCAGTATCGCGCAGCAGAAGTGCGCTGTCTGAGGCCACGGCCCCCACGGCAGTCCAGGTGCCGCCATTATCTGTGCTGTATTGCCAAGTGCCTGTGCCGGAAGTAAGGCTCGTGATGGCCATGCCTTTGGCTGCTCCGCTGTCCACATCTGTGATGCTGGCGCCAACAATGCTCAAGACCGTCTGCCCGCCATTGGTCGTGTTGTCCTCGGTGATTGAGGTCATCGACGGCGTGGCAGGTGTTACGACTGGTGCATCATTTACTGGGGTAATGGCAATCGTTCTAGTATCGCTTGCCGAACCGCTGTTTTTATCTGTGGCAGTGACTGTTACCACACGGTTTGTGCTTCCAGGATCATCACCTGTATTTTGATATCTGATTGACTGAAGCGTTTCCTGGACAATTGCATTGGTTGCGTCGCTATCAAAGGTAATGGTCAGCTTGGTTCCATTTGTGACAACACCGCCACTTGCAGAAAGATCACCTACATCTGTGCCATTGGCGAATATGTCTGTGCCGCTTATGGTGATGGCGGTTCCGTCTCCATCTGTATCAGATATGGATATCTGGTCTGTTGCGATATTGCCGCTTGTGATCTGTATCTCAAGTTTGCCTGCGTTCCAGTCCGCGTCTCCATCAGCGTCATTGACCGTACCGCTGGCGTCGATCTGGATTGGCGAGGCGTTTTCCGTGTAGCCCAAATTGGAATTGTCTAAGCCGATAGTAGGCGTGATATTGAGGACGAGCGTCGTTACATTCGCCGAGGTAACACCAGTCAGACCGGTGGCCGAGGCGTCAAGCTGAAAGATTTCACCATTGGTATTTGTTGTGTAGGTTACGTCGGTAAAAGTTGCGATACCGCCCACCGCAGCCACAGTAAGCGTCCCGGATAGAGTGCCAGGATCGTTTTCAGAGAGCGTTACATTGCCAGTGAAGCCGATGTCCAAATTCCCAAAAGCATCCACAGCCTTAACGACCATCTGGGTTGTCAAAGGGCTGCCGCTGGTGCTGCCTGCTGGCTGAGTAACGACAGCGAGCTGGGTTGCAACAACATTAACGGTACTTCCGGTACTATTTGTAATGGCCGATTGTCCAGCGGCCATGGTTGTTCCGCCTGCCGAAACAGTGACGTCCGTGTCTCCATCGATTGATAATATATATGTCTGACCTTCTGTTAAGGACGTGTTGTTAGAATAATAGGCGTTGACTCTGTATGTTTCGTTGCCGCCATTGGCGACTGAGAGAGTGAGACCTGAGAAGGTCAGGGTATGTGCGGCATTATTGTATGTCCCGGCGACATTGGTTGCGTCTGGTCCATTCAATCGCCAAACGACTTTGCTGAAGTCGCCGGTGCCGGAAGTGTGCAGCACCAGTTGGGATACTCCAAGAGCCAAACCGTCGCTGGTTCCTCCGTCAGTCAGTTTGAAGTCGAAGACGTCAATGGCCTCTCCGGCAGTGTCAATCGTCGTGGCGAGGGAAACCGGTTCTGTGACCATTGTTCCTGCGGTGAGTGTTCCATCCGCATTGGCCGGAGGGGCCGAGTTGTTGATGAAAACGGAGACCCGACTTGAGTATGAGTATGCTGGGAACATTTCACTAGCGTAAAAAGCGACCACAAGGTCTTTGTCGCCGTCTCCGTCCACGTCACCTGCTCCCAGAACAGTCCCATCGACGGGGACACTATATTGAAGAAACGTAGGATCCTGAAAAGTTTTGCCAGCAGCGGTTAATGTCCCGGAACCATTGTTTAGATATAAATCTCCTGAAAACCCATCCAGATCACCGTCGGAATCGACATCTGCAAATCTGTAGGGAGCGCCTCCTGAAAAATTTTGTATGAGCGTACCTAATCCGCCGGAACCATTGTTCTGGTAGAGGTTCAAACCGTTGCCAGAGCCTAATGCATTGGTGAGAATATCTGCGTATCCATCGCCTGTTACGTCTGCTGAGATAGCTGTGCTGCCATAGACATCGCCAAACGTGGAGCCTGAACTGAACGCTCCGCTGCCGTTATTCAGCAGAATGCGTCCGTTGTTTTCCTCGTAGGAGACGACATCAAGGTCTCCGTCCTTGTCGAGGTCGGCAAGGGCAACAGCCAGGGGGGTTGAACTGCTCGCAGGCGTTGATGAGATTGTGAAGGTTCCTGTTCCGTTGTTTTTGTAGACCTGATAGTTACCATTTTTGAGCGCGATGAACATATCCACATCGCCATCTCCATCCAGGTCGCCAACTGCCACATCATTTACGTTTGCTGATGTAGTCGAAGCGAGTGAAAATGTTCCGCTTCCATTGTTTTCGAAAATGGAGATCGGCGCATCCAGGGACCGTGTGATGAGTTCCAAATCCGCATCACCGTCGATGTTGACCAGAAAAGACCTGACGACTCGCATTGCTGAAAATGTCTGCGTCTTGGTGAAATTTCCGCTCCCATCGTTCTTGAAAACCATACTGCCTTGAGAACCTCCAGCGCGTTCAACACCTACAAAGAGGTCCAGGTCACCATCTCCATCGATGTCTCCGAAACTCGCTGTGCTCGCTCCCGAGTTGTCGGTAGTACTTGTGAAATCCCAAAGTGGAGTAGTGTTTAAATTGTATGTCAATGCCATATCGTCCTCCGTTTAATCCCAAAGTACATTTATTTCGATGTTGGTTTGATGACGCTGGAGCGACTTCGCTCGTCGTTTCTCCAGAAAGCCATATTGATATATTTTTCAAAAATATCTGGTGGCAATATTGGTTCTCTTTCAATGGGCTCTACTTTTTTTCGGACCGTATGCAGGCCAGCCAGCCCTAAAGCTTCGTCAAACTCCGGTGCTTCGAAGTCAACATTTTCAAAATCGTGGCCATCGAACCACGGTTCTTCGGTAAACTGATAAATCAGCTTAAGAACCTTTTCCGGGGATCGCACAAGCAGATCGTATTCGACAAGAAGCAATTTGTGCGAGAACGCTCCGTAATATGCCTCCTTGAGCGCGGCCCAAGGAAATCCGATCAAACGATCGTGTTTGGCCAGAGTCGCCATCCGGCTGTAAACAGTGGATCGTTCCGATTCGCTGGAAAAAAGCTTCGTGTTTTCAAAAGGATTTTTCAGAAGCAGGCGTTCAATACTGTCCATGATCCATGGGATATCACGAACGCAAGCAATCACTTTCGCTTCCGGGAAGAGCTGGTCCAGCAATGCCATTTTGGAACACCACGCTCGGTTGGTATCAAAAAGCACTTCAGCGGCACAGGGTTCACTATAGTAAGCATTGAAAATAGATTTCAGCAGATTACGCTTCTGATTTTCATTGAGGGAAAGGGATATTTCCGTGCCCGCGCTTACCAGCTTGATCATAGCAGAGGCCAAGGGGGCAACGGGACTGCTGATGTTTGCATTGAAACGAGGGTTCTGTTTAAGCAGGGCGGAGAGCAGGGTTGAACCAGATCTCGGTAAACCTGCTATGAAATGATATTTTTTTTCTGTCATGGCAAGCTCAAGGATAATTAAAGTTAAAAATTCAAATATATAAAATTGCCATTACATCGCTATGATTATTTGAAAACCTTGTGCAGGATAATGGAGCCTGAGCTGCCAAAGGCGATGTTCTCACTGAAATCGATAACCAGATTGGCATCAATACCGGATTTCCTATCAAGAGAATCCACCATCTGGACGAACTCGTCTTTTCTGCTGCAATCAACTTCCAAACATGAACATTATCCATATTATAAAAGTAATGCTTGGATTTTTCTTGACGGGTTTATTATCGATGTCTGTCATCCGATGCTCCAGAATCCTATATAAAAACATAATTGACCTGAAAAATAGCCTAATATTTAGCAAATACTATATTTTTTTATTTCATGCAATAAGTTGTGATAACAATGGTTGCTGTTTAAAAAAATGTTTGTAACTTTGTATTTGGATTTTGGTGTTAGCTGATTGCTGTGTTGTTTGTCCTGGGCCTGCTTTTGTTTTCCTTTGCAGGTGCCGGAGCATGTGAGCCTTGACAATGGCTCGTCATCATGGCCTATGGTTTTCTTGACGTAACCATGCTATCAGAATGGCATTTGACATCCTGACCGCCACATCAAGAAAAAAAATAGTAAATGGAATCCTTTCAGTCTGAAAATGTTTCATGGCACAGATCCCTTGTTTCCCGAAGCATGAGAAACATAAAAATGGTCACTAAAGCCTGTAATATGGCTTACAGGGCTTTCAGGATCAGGAAAATCAACCCTTGCCCATCTGGAAATCTACTGCAAATGCAGCATTGATGTTTGTGAGGCAAGGGATGTAAAAGGACTGGAAGAGTGCATTAAAAAAACAATGTTTCTACTTTGCAAATACGGTGTTTCGAGTATGTTAAAAATTGCTGTGAATATTGAGGAAATCCCTTCAGAGTTTTGAATACCAATGAGTATAGGGCACGGTCGAAACAATTAATGATGATGAAGGACTAATTCTTTTATCATCAATAATTATAAAAGGATCAGGTGAATCCATAACGAAAAAACCGCCATTACCAGAAGCAATAAGCCAAAAATCAGAAGTATTACCCAGACTGTCCGCCAGGGGTTCAAAAAATACCTTGATCAGAAAGGTCTATTCCAATAAAAAACAATAAAAGCACAAGCAGCAGTCAACAGATCAAGGTTTCATAGGGCTTATAAACAGCAATTCTGCATATTGTTGCGGGTGCACACATCCTGTCTGTAACTGCCTGATATAATCTGATTAACGTTTTTCAGGAAACAATCATGACCGACAAACTCACCGAGAACTATGAAAATAGTCTTCAAACATCCTGCAAAGACGCGCTCACTGGTCTTCCCAACTATGGCTTCTTTGTTCTGAGCCTTGAAAAGAATATTAAAAAAGCGGTTGAAGAAGGAAAAAATCTTTCACTTGCCCTTCTGAGCATAGACGCTTTTTCTGAAATAAACAGAAAATATGGAATCATAAAGGCAGACTCGATACTAAGCGTTACCGGCAAAATCATAGCCGGCAATATCAGGCCAGGTGACCTCGCAGGAAGGCTTCACAGCGACAATTTCGCAATTTCTTTTTTTGACACGGATACTGATAAAGCATTTGAAATAATAGATGGAATAAAAAACCGGATCAAACATGACCTCGGTGACGAAGTCACCTTAAGCGCCGGGGTATCAGAGGCTCCTTCCCAGACAGCGATTGCCGAGGTGCTGATTGCAAATGCCAAAGAAGCTCTTTTGCAGGCAAAACTTACAGGATTCAACGAAACAAATTTCTTCAGCAGAATCCCCCAGGGACAATTAAATGATAATCCGACGATACTGGTAGCTGATGATGACCCGAAGAACCTGAAAATAATGAAAACCTTGCTGGACTCGATGGGCTACAGGGTAATGGCTTGCGACTCAGGGGCAGGAGCTGTTTCTATTATCAGGGAAACACCTCCTGACCTTGTTATTCTTGACGTCATGATGCCGGGAATGGATGGCTTTGAAATATGTAAAAGATTAAAATCAAGGGAAGGCACAAGACAGATTCCCATAATACTTCTGACCGCACTAAACGACAGGGAATCAAAAATCCGGGGAATAGAGTCAGGAGCAGACGACTTCATAAGCAAACCAGCTGACAAAAGTGAGCTTCTGGCAAGAATCAAATCCCTTATAAATGTCAAGAACCTGAACCGGAGGCTTGCCAGTTTCGAAAATATTCTTTTTTCAATAGCAAATACAGTTGAGGCAAAGGACAGATATACAAGGGGGCATATACGAAGGGTTGCAGACCTTGCGGTTTCCATAGGAAAGTCGTTGGGTATGGCAAGACATGAGCTTGAATCCCTGTGGATAGGGGGAATTCTTCATGATATCGGGAAAATTGCCACTCCTCTTGAAATCCTGAACAAACCAGGCGCACTTGATGATGAGGAAAGAGAAATCATGAAAAAACATCCTCACACAGGCTACCTAATCTGCCATCCTTTGAAAAAAAATCTTAAAGACGCCCTTGATATAATAAGGCATCATCATGAACTTCTTGATGGAACAGGCTATCCTGATATGCTCAAAGGGGATGAAATTTCACCGGCTGTAAGAATAATGGTCGCGGTCGACATCTTTGACGCGCTTACCACTGAAAGACCCTACAGAAAGGCACTGTCCCGCGAAGAGGCATTTGGGATACTTGATTCCATGGTGAATAAGAATAAAATTGACGCAAAAGTCGTGGATGCATTGAAAAAGTCAGGGATAAAAGGTGGAATGTGATTCTTAATCATCTTAGAAAGCTTATTGTTTCTGCTCTTTGTCTCGTCTTGATTTTTCCTTTTGTTTCTTCGGGCAATGAGAGGAGCGATCTAATATCTCTTAAACTTGAAGATCTCATGGATGTCGAGATAGAAACAGCTTCGAAAAAGATACAGAAAATAAGCGACACGCCCGCCGCAGCCTTTGTACTTAAAGCAGAAGATATAAAAAGGAGCGGGGCGACGAATATAATGGACCTCCTCAGGCTTGTTCCCGGAGTCCATGTTGCAAGAATTGATGCCAACAAATGGGCAATAACCTGCCGCGGATTCAATGGAAGATTCTCCAACAAACTGCTTGTTATGATAGACGGAAGAACCGTTTATTCACCGATTTTTTCCGGAGTCCTCTGGGACATGCAGGACATAATGGTGGAGGACATTGAAAAAATCGAGGTTGTCAGGGGCCCTGGCTCCACACTATGGGGGGCCAATGCCGTAAATGGCGTTATAAACATCATCACAAGAAATTCCTCAAAAAGCCAGGGAACCAGAATCGATGCCGGAGGCGGCAACGAGGAAAAAGCATACACATATGCAAAATACGGCGGCAAGATAGGAGAAAACACCACCTACCGCCTCTCCGGCAAATATTCGGACAAGGACAAGGGCTGGTCTTCGTCGGACATGAATGTTGACGACGGCTGGAATACCTCAAGATGCGGAGCGCGAATTGACATGGACAGGGGCGACACAAAGGCTCTTTTCATGGCCGAGGCATCTGATACTGACGTGAGCGAGTCCAATCTCTATTCCATGGCGATTGTCCCAGCCTCAGCCCAGTCTTTAAGCGGCGGCACCAAAGCAAGCCCTCTGCCAACGAACGCCAAGTCCTTTTTATACGGCCAGTATGCCCTGGCCAAAATTGAAAAGAGCCTCGACAATACATCAAGCATTTCTTTTCAGGGCTATTTTGACAACGCAGTCAGAAACAGCTCGAATACAAACATGAACCAGCAGACAACAGACCTTTATGCCCAGTACAGGCTTCCGGCCATCAAAAGAAATGACATAATAACAGGTGGCGGGGCAAGGTTCATGAATGACAGCTTTAAATCGGACAACCCTTATTACGGACTGAATCCCGAAGAACATTCGTATAACCTGTTTAATTTTTTCATTCAGGATGAAATCGAGGCTGTTAAAGACTTTTTCTTTATTACGGCAGGAACCAAACTTGAAAGAAACGATTTTTCGGGCTTTGAATTTCAGCCGTCTGCCAGGGCAATCGTAAAACCGGCAGACAACACTTCGGTGTGGTGCTCAGTATCAAGGGCTGTCAGAACCCCATCCAGGGGTGAAGAAACGGCTTTTGTCAAAATGCAGACACCTGTTCCGGGAATACCCATAATAACCCTCCTGAGCCGCAGCGAGGTTATGTCCGAAAAGCTCTATGCATATGAATTCGGGCTCAGACAGGGAATAGGCAAATCCCAGTCCGTTGATCTGGCCTTTTTCTATAACGACTATACCGATCTTAGAACTCTTGAAGTTACCGATAATTACAGGCTGCAGATTGCAAACAATATGAAGGGAAATACCAGGGGCCTTGAAATATCCTATGAAGCAAACATAATGCCCGGATGGATGATGAGCGCCGGTTATACCTATTTCATAATGGATCTGAAAAAAATGGGCGGAGACCCCTTTGATACCGAATATTCGACAGAAAATACGGATCCGCGCAACAAGATCGAGCTGAGATCTGCCTTTGATATTTCCGACACTGTAAGACTTGATCTCTGGATGAGGTATGTGGATGAAATAAAAATATATGACATACCCGCATACTGCTCTGCAGATGCCGCGCTTGGATGGCAGATCACTCCGAATGTTGAATTCTCTTTTTCAGCCAGAGATATTTTTGATGACAGCCATCCTGAATTTCCGCCGGAAATTCTCCAGACTCTGCCAACCGAGCTTGAAAGAAGCGTGTTTGCAAAAATATCCTGGAAAATTTAACGGTGGCGCACTTGATTAAAAAATCAATCAGAATATTTCTTTCAGCCTTTCTTGCGCCCGTGTTTTTTGTCTCCATGGCCAGTGCGGGAGAAACAGGCAGGGAATATGTTGTCAAGGCTGCCTTTCTTTATAATTTCATTAAATTCGTTTCCTGGGAAAATGAACAAACTCCTGACAGCGTGAACATCTGCGCCTTTGGTGATCCTGAATTCATAAGGGATCTGAAGACCATAGAAGGCAAGAAAGCCCATGAAAAAAACATATCCGTTACTGAGATGGAGTCCCTTAATAACTCTATTCAGTGCAATGTTCTTTTCATAAGCAGATATGAGTCCCAGGATTATAAAAAAATCATGGCTGAAGCAGAGAAAAACAGAATTCTTACTATCAGCGACATTGATGGCTTTGCCGAAAAAGGCGGAATCATCGAACTTTTTACAACTGATGACAACAGGATAAGGTTCAGAATCAATATCAGGGCCGCTGAAAAAAGCGGTCTGAAGATAAGTTCCGAGCTTTTGAAGCTGGCGGTTATTGTAGGAAAGGACAACTGACATGAACAGCTTCAGGGATATTTCCATAAAGAAAAAAATTGTGGCCATAATAATGCTGATTGTTATCACGGCAGTTGTTCCTGTATCTGTCATGTTTACATTTTATCAGCTTGGGGATTTTAAAAAGCATACAAAAGAAAATGTCAGGGGCATAGCAAAAATTATGGCCGCAAATTCAGTCGCAGCATCAGTATTCAATGATAGCGACGGAGCCATGTCAAACCTGAAGCTTCTTGACACCCAGAAGCATATCATCTTTGCCTGTATAAAAAGAACCGACGGCAGCATCCTGGCAAGATATGAAAAAAACCCTTCGAATTTGAATCCTACCTCCATTGAGAAGATATTCAGCAATGCAGACGGAGATGTCATTCTTTTAAACAAGCTCATCCATGTCAGGGACGACATCATTTTTGACTCCGAAAAAGTCGGATCCATATACATAACCGCAGACCTGAGCGACTATTATGACGAGACTTTATTCAATCTTCTGCTCCAGATAGGAGCTTTCATGGCTCTTTTCTTTGTCTCATATCTGCTTGCCAGCTATTTTCAGAGAATAATAACCCAGCCTGTAATAAATCTTCTCGGATTGACCAGAAAGGTCGCTGAATCAAGAAATTACGGCCTCAGGGCGGAAAAGCACGGAAATGATGAGACGGGCGATCTCATAGACGGTTTCAATGACATGCTCAAAGAGATCGAGACAAAGGACAGGGAGCTGATATCCTATGCAGACGGGCTTGAGGTTCTTGTTTCAGAGAGAACCATTGAGCTTAACAGAAAAAACAGCAAACTCAGAAAAGCTGTTGGAGCACTCAAGGTAGCCAAAGACCAGGCTGTAGCAGGAAGCATAGCAAAATCGAGATTCCTCGCCAATATGAGTCACGAGCTAAGAACTCCGCTTAATCATATCATAGGATTCACCGAACTCGTCCATGATGGCCAGCTTGGAAGACTGAACGAAAGCCAGAAGGAGTATCTGGGAGATGTGCTTGAAAGCAGCAGGCATCTTCTGACACTTATCAACGACATACTGGATCTGTCCAAGATTGAGGCAGGGAAAATGGAACTTTCTCTGTCAAGCGTTCTTCTATCTGACTTCCTTGAAGAAGCCGCCGGAATAATCAGGGACAGATGCATGGCCAAAGGCGTAGATGTTGCTGTAATTTGCAGGGATCAGGAGCTTGCTGTAAGGGCAGACATTGTAAAACTCAGACAGATAATATACAATCTTCTCGGCAATGCCTTGAAATTCACTCCCGAAGGCGGCAGAATAACCATCTTATCCCAGGCCATTAAAAATGGGACATTCGCATCGATAAGTGTTTCAGATACTGGAATAGGGATCAAAAAAGAAGATCTGCAAAGAATTTTTTCCCCCTTTGAACAGGCGGACGACACTATTTCCAGGAATTACCAGGGCACCGGCCTTGGGCTTTCCTTAACCAGAAAACTTGTGGAACTCCATGACGGAAAAATCTGGGCGGAAAGTAAGGGAGAAAACAAGGGCAGCTGTTTTCATGTGGTGCTGCCCCTCAACAGCATGTAAAAAGCAGCGGTCATTCCTCCCCGTGATTCTTGTATGCGTTATTTTTGATGGACTCGCAAAAAGTCTAAAAATGGCTTAAGCGTCATGCCGGACTTGACCAGGCATCCAGTAATTTCAGCCACTTCTGGATTCAGGCCTGCGCCGGAATGACGGTAATCGGACTTTTTGCGACCTTGTCATTTTTACTTATATGTCTGATTTCTTTCCGTAGCCACCCGCGGATTTCCAGAAGAGGATACCCAAATGAGCAAAAAGATTCTTATAGTTGAAGATAATGTCCTCAACCTGAAGCTTACCAAAAAACTGATCACCATGTCCGGGCTGCATGCGCTGACCGCATATAATGCAGAAGATGGAATAAGGATGGCAAGGGCTGAAAAGCCGGATCTTATACTCATGGATATCCAGCTTCCCGGAATAAATGGTCTTGATGCCACAAGAATATTAAAAAATGACAAGGCTATGTCCTCGATTCCCATAGTTGCTCTCAGCGCGCACGCCATGCAGGAAGAAATGAACAAAGCGAGGGAGGCGGGATGCAACGGATATATTACAAAACCCCTTGATACCCGGACATTTCTTAAGACGCTTCACGGATTTCTCTTTTCTGAAATTGATAATAAGGAAGACCGTTCTGATAATAAAGGAGACAGCTCCAAAACGCCGAGGATTCTCCTTGCCGACGCTGATCCTGAAAACAGAAAGCTGGTTAAAAATTATCTTTCAGGGCTCGGAGCGGAAATCATAAACGCAGCCGGGGAAAACGGGATATCTGCGTCGCTCAATGTGTTTAGTGACGGCATTGACCTTCTGATCGTAGGTTTTGTGTCTCCGGAAACGAGACGATTTGAGACTGCTGAAGCATTCAGGGCCGATTCCGCGACAGCTGAAATCCCCATACTCGCAATCACAAACGGGCCATCTGAAATAGAAAGAGCATGGAGTGCAGGAGCAGACGCCATAATAGGCATGCCGCTAAGCCAGACAGAACTTATGGAAAAGGTGTGCAGGCTCCTAAATTTAAAAAAAGGGACGTCACCATGCATGAAAAACGGCTGTTCCCCAATTTCTGAGGGACTTTCAGCAGCGCATCCAGTCATAGTATTCATAAACCTTGATGAAAAGAATGTAGAAAAAATCATGAACGCCCTTGTTGATGATAAAAAATACAGGGCGCTTATGTTTTCCGAGACCAAGGAAGCCCTGGAATATATCAAATCGGGTCGTGCTGATGTTATCTGTTTTCCTGTTGTTCTTCAGGATTATAATCCGGTATCTTTATGTGCCGTCATCAAATCACAGGAATCAACATCAGGAATACAGATTCTGGTGCTTTCCAAAAATATGGGTACTGAAAAAAGAATTCAGGCCATCAATGCGGGCTGCGACGATTATGTGGATATGCCTGTTCCCATATCAGAGCTATCTGCAAGAATAAGGGCGCTGGTCAAAAAAAAGAACCGGTTCGATGCATTGAGTTCAAAGGTTGAAAATGCCATGAGCTCATCCATAACCGACCGGCAGACCGGCCTGTATACCTATTCCTATTTCAGGCATTATCTGGACATAGAAGTAAAGCGCAGTATTCGTCAGGGATACTCCATTGCTGTTATGGTCATAGAAATGAATGATTTTGGGAAATATACCGATATACATGGCAACCAGACTTCGGAAAACGCGATAAAGGAAGCCGCAGCCATAATAACCGCATGCATAAGGGCTGTCGATTTCCCGGCCAGATTTTCGGTTCACAAATTTGCCGTTATTTTTCCATATACTGACAATAATGAGGTCATGATTGTTGCAGAAAGAATAAAAAAAGGGCTCGCCGAGTGTTTTGGAAGTGTGGATGCCTGGCATGAACAGATATTCTTCAGCTCCGGTCTTGCCATTTGTCCTGAAGAAGCCATAGATTGCGTATCCTTGATTCACAAGGCCAATTCCAGACTAATCGAATCTAAATCAGAATAAGGCAGATTCCCGTCATTCCGGCGTAGGTTTGCTATCTTGCCAATCTTGTTGAAACAAAGACAAAAGGATGCGTGACGCGTCCCACGCACCCTTTAAGTCAAAGTTCTGAATATATTAGAAAATTCCTGCTACTGATTTTGCCAGACCTTCCTCAAGCGCAGGCAGGGCTTCTTCGAATTTAAGATTAACCTGGTTTGCGTATGAGCATATTCTGGTCTGATATTTCTTTCTGTTTGTGGTTGTATGGCTTGATTGTGAAACAGAAGACGACTTTCCCTGCTTGAGCTGGGATTGGCTGGACTGGGATACTTTTTCAGGGGTTTTTTCGGCAACCTGAATGTCCGTTACTATGGAGTAGGTAACATCTTTTACAAGCGAACCGGAAATCATTTCGGCCCCTGCGCCGAGAAGACCGCCAACAACAGCTCCGGTTGTGGTATTTCCGTTGCGAGCGTTAGCAATCCCGCCGCCAATTGCAGCTCCTGCAAGTGCGCCTCCAAATCCAGCCATTCTTGACTGCTCAAGTGCTGTCGGGTCAGTCTGCCCTACGAAGAGGATATTGGCCTGAAGAATATAAAAAGCCGTTTTGGGATTGGTTACTATTCTGTAACCCCTTCTCTGGAGATGGCTTGTTACGACAGGAAGAATATCAATATCCTTGTCTGAAGTATTTTTAAGATCAACATATATGGTTTTCTCGGTCTGATTTTCAAGTTCCAGGAAAATGGTATCAGACATTTTGGTTTCCACTTTGAGGTCTTTTTTGGTGATGGCGGTCTGGGTGGCTGCACAGCCATAAAACATCATTAAAACCATGAGAACAGGGAAAAGTTTTTTCATTTTAGCTCCTTATACATTTATTTTTTTCAGACAAAACTCTAAATCAGCCTGGTTTTCAACATTTGCGGCATCGATTTTATAAGGGAAAAGAAGGGCGATATCAAAAAACACCACTTTTTTTATTAGTAAAACGAAAAGTTTGCAAGTCATATTAAATATCTGCCAAGCCGTGCATGTAAAATGCCCCTTAGGTTTTTCCAATATAAATTAATCTTCCACGGCCGATGTCCGGGTGGCCAAGACTTCATGTATCTGAATCACGGGTTCTTCCCAGGGATGCACAGAAATAATGCCGTCCTTTATCACCTTTTCGAGCATATTTTCGTCATGAGGAAGAGAAAACTGAACCATTACTGAAGGCAATTTTTCTTTTATATTACTGCTGCCCTCTGTCGGCAGGGCGGAATCAAGGGGTCTGAACTGCTCTACCCCAACCGAGGACCACCACACAACCGAATCGTAATTGCCATACCTCAACGGGTTTGCTTTTATGACGCTGTCCACAAGTATCTCAAGGTGTGATGGGGGAACAAACAATGTGATTCTGAACATTTTTTTAAGGCAGATCATTCAATCATCCTCTTTTTCAAATTTTAAAAAAATTCTCGAAACTGTTTTGGGGCTGACATAATTATGACAAGGTCGTAAAAAGTCCTATTACCGTCATTCCGGCACAGGCCGGCATCCAGAAGTATATGAATAATCCTGGATTCCGGATCAAGCCCGGCATGACGCCGACGCCATATTTTGACTTTTTGCGAGTCCATCAATTATGATGGAGGCTCTTTTACCTGATATCATTTATCATTCCACATCGGCCAGAATCAACTCCCATTAATGAATATTGGTGTTTATGCTTATTGGAAAAATAAACTAAGTTTATACAGAGATAAATCTTTACAAGAAGGAGCAAAATAACTAGTGTTGCTACATGAATACTTTTCAGGTATTCATTACATCTGAGTTCTGATGAATATGTACCATACCGGTACTGAACCGGAGCCTCTTTTGCAACCGCATGACGCGGTTCTAAAATGGCCAAGCCTTATGCTCTTGTATAAAATTCTGTTTATTTGAAAAACATTTTGTAAAGATAACCTGATCAATCCCTTAGACAAAGGTGAATTAATGGCGGATTTTTTTCTGGCGTTAATGGGTTTTATCGCCGGGTAAACATAATAATGAAAAGGAGAAGTCCATGATTGTCGTTTGTGCAACTTTGAAGGCAAAGGCAGGCAAGGAAAGAGATGTGGAGGCCGCTCTCAAGGAGGTTATTCAGCATGTGAAAACCGAACCGGGAGCGATAAGCTATGTACTCCACAGATCAGTCAATCATTCAGAAAAATTCCTTTTTTACGAGAGATACAGAGACAGCAAGGCTTTTGACGAGCATATTGCAACTCCATATTTTAAGGATCTTCTTGCCAAGGTAAGACCGCTGCTTGAAAAAGAACCTAATCTGGATCTTTACGAACAGATCGGTTCAATAGAAGATTTATGATAATTAAAATCAGCTAAATTGAGTTTAAAAAAGATCGCAAAAAAAATTAATTGGATTAAATTCTGAAGGCGTCGCAAAAACTCAAAAAAAGGCAACGGCGTCATGTCGGACTTGATCCGGCATCCAGTAATTTGAGCTACTTCTGGATTCCGGCCTGCGCCGGAATGACGGTAATCTGACTTTTTGCGACTTTGTCAACTCTGTCTAATTATGGCAGGTTCATGCAGGAAGCTGTGAAAATACGGCTCGGACCAGACATGATCAATATCAGTAAATTCGGATCGTTACTATTATTTAAGCGGTCTACCTGATTTATCAGCTTAAGATAATTTTCCTTTCTCTCCTTGCCTGACCAGAAGGAGAGAAAGGAAAAACAGGTTATCCCCAGCATTCCGCACGCTTAATTCTTCTTTAAAACAGGACAAGATGCCCGAGAATCTCGTCACCTTGCGTGTATTCAATTCCGAAGTAGAAGCAGAGCTGGCAAAAGGGCAGCTTGAGGGATCAGGTATTCCTGCGTATATTTTTAAGGACGGGTGCGGAAACATGTATCCAAACCTGCAACTTGCCCGGGGAATAGAACTTAAGGTTCAGGCGGTGGATGAGTCGCAGGCACAGGACATTCTGCGTGTTTATACTTTAAATGTGGTAACAGACGAGGACGATGACGGTGCATACGAAGTAATTAATCAAGAAACAATGATGATAAATGAAGCAAAAAATCTTGCTAAAAAAGCATTTTTTCTTCTGATCATAAGCATTGGAACAGTTCCTGGCCTTATAACCCTTCCAATAGCCTTCACGCAGTCAAGGCAGGCCCTCGAGCTGATAAACAGAACAAAATCGGCCAGCACGCTTTTAAAAGCAGGAATATGGACGATAATCATGCTTTCAGGATTCATGACCATTGTGTATCTTGTAATTGCAATGATGTCTTTCATGAAAAAATATTCCGGCTTTTAGCAAGAGTCCCGAAGTGCCACAAAATTATGTCCTGATCAGCTGTCTTCGGGCTTTTTTGGGGCTTCAAGCCCTTCAAGTATGGCAGGGTATATTTCAGGGTAAAGCTTTTTAAGGCAATCCGGGCAAATGGCGTGGCTGAACATGACATCCGTGCGCTCACTGAAGTATTTCTCCACCTGCTCCCAGTATCCCTCATCATTTCTGACATTTTTACACGAAGCACAGATTGGAAGAAGTTCATTAAGCATTCTGACATCTTTAAGAGCCTCCTCCAGCTCACGTGTTCTTTGCTCAAGGGTGTCTCTCTTTATTTTAAGCTCAAGATGATTGCGAACCCTTAAACGGACAAGATCCGAATTGAAAGGCTTTGTAATATAATCTGCAGCACCAAGCATAAGGCCTTCGGATTCTTCGTCAGCATGGCCAAGGGCAGTGATGAAAATAATTGGAATACCGGATAATTCAGGTGTTTCTTTTATTGTTTTGCAGACTTCGAATCCACTCATTCCCGGCATAATTATGTCCAGAAGAATAAGATCAGGCCTAAGACTCGCCACTCTCTTCAGCGCATCTTTACCATTTAAGGCAAAATAAAGCTCAAACTCGCCGTCCAGAGCCGAACTGAGTATCTGGATATTTTCGGGTAAGTCGTCCACAATAAGAATTGATGGTTTACTATTTTCCATAAAGATCCTAACAAAATGACTAAAATGCATTAATCGCTGAAGCAACCATAATTCTTCGGACTATTCCTAATTATAGCATTTGGTTATAGCTTTCTGTTTTGGAGTTCCATAAAAAAGGGATTAAGGGCACTCCAGCCTTGATGAACCCGCAAAAAGCCTGATTACTATCATTCCGGCGGGCCTGCCCCTGTGAAAACCGGGTGCATGAATCCGGAAGTGTCTGAAAATACAAAGATGGCGGATCAAGTCCGGCATGACACCGGCGTCTTTTTTGACTTTTTGCGAGGCCATCAGTCTTTGCTTTAACATAATACTTTTTTTTAAGGATGAATCCAGAAAAATAAATGGGTGTAAAAACACATAACCTGAACAATCAGTCCGGAATAATACAATTGATTCCCGGGCTGTTTTATTAGTTTTTTATTTGATAAAACAAATGATTGCGTTTTTAATTATTTGCATGTATCGCAAAATGTCGGCTTTTTCTGAAGAGGCTGCTTGCTGAAGCCAGGGCTTCAAATTCAAATTGAAACCAGATAAATCAGGGAGATCCGTTTCATGTTTTCCGCACTCGTCAATCCTGAAATCCGGCAGCTCATAAAATCTAAAAATTTCAAGCTTCTCAGAGAAGTGTTAACAGATCTTTATCCTGTTGAAATTGCGGGTATAATTGATGATCTTCCTGCCCAGGATGATATCATTGTTTTCAGACTTCTTCCCCGTGATCTTGCGGTCAGGACATTCGAGCAGCTTTCCCTTGAAAAACAGCATGAACTGGTTGACAGACTTGCAAAAGATCCATATTCCCTGTCGACCCTGCTAAACGACCTCTCTCCTGATGACAGAACAAGTCTTTTTGAAGAACTCCCAGGTTATATAACCCAGAAGCTCATGAGGCTCCTGTCTCCTGAACAGAGAAGAATAGCAGTCACTCTGCTTGGATATCCGCCTGAGAGCGTCGGCCGCCTCATGACCCCGGATTATGTCTGTGTCAATGACAAATGGACTGTTGAAAAAGCCCTTGATCATATCAGAAAGACCGGAAGCGACAGTGAAACGCTGAATGTTATTTATGTCGTAGATGACAATGAAAGACTCATCGGAGACATGAGGATCAGACAGATTATTCTTTCGGAGCCAATGGTTCCTATATCCTCACTTATGGATGGCAGACTTCTGACCCTTAAGGCCACGGATGACCAGGAGTCTGTTATTGGAATCTTCCAGGACTACGACAGAACGGCCCTTCCTGTAACTGACACGGACGGAGTTCTCATAGGTATAGTTACCATTGATGACGTGTTTGACGTCATGGAGGAAGAAGTAACAGAAGACATACAGAAGGTCGGTGGTACCGAAGCCCTTGACGCCCCTTACCTGGATATCCCTCTTTTTACTCTTATAAAGAAAAGGGCAAAATGGCTGATAAGCCTTTTTATCGGTGAAATGCTCACAGCTTCCGCAATGGGAGCTTTTGAGGATGAGATCGCAAAAGCTGTGGTACTGGCGCTGTTTGTTCCTTTGATAATTTCCAGCGGAGGCAACAGCGGCTCCCAGGCTGCAACACTCGTAATCAGAGCCATGTCATTAGGCGAGGTCAAGCTTGCTGACTGGTGGACAGTAATGAAAAGGGAGATTTTTTCAGGCCTGGCTCTGGGCGGACTGCTTGGGGTAATTGGCATTATAAGAATCGCTATATGGCAAAAGGCCTTTGGAATGTATGGAGAACACTGGCTGTCCATTGCAGTTACTGTCGGTTTGTCATTGATACTGGTTGTTTTATGGGGAACTCTCACCGGATCCATGCTTCCGCTTTTTATGAAAAAAATAGGCGCAGACCCAGCCACTTCATCCGCTCCCTTTGTTGCAACGCTTGTCGACGTAACAGGCCTGGTTATTTATTTTTCCATGGCTATTTTTATCATGCAGGGTCATTTGATATAAAACCGCTCGTCCGGAATCTTTAAATCATTAATCAGCAAATTTGACAAATTCAGCTTATTTGTTGTACGTTGAAGAGTCACTTCATTTTGTTTCAGTATCTTTTCTTTGCAACTATTATTTTCAGTCCCTAAGACTTGACCATGACATCAGTTGAACTATCCGCGAAAGACTTCAATCAGTTCAGAAACCTTGTCTATGAGAAATGCGGCATAAATCTCGGAGAAGGTAAAAAGGATCTTGTCAGGGCCAGACTTTCTAAACGCTTAAGAAAACTTGGTCTTGAGAGTTTCAGAGACTATTACAAGATGGTTACGGAGGATTCATCAGGTCAGGAACTTGTATGCCTCATGGATGCAATCTCCACAAATCTTACGAGTTTTTTCAGGGAAAAGAAGCATTTTGATTTTCTGACAGACAAAATTCTGCCGGATTTCATGAAAAAAGGAAAAGGAAGATCCTCATCTGAATTCAGGGTCTGGAGCGCAGGATGCTCAAGTGGTGAAGAACCTTATTCCATTTCCATTTCCCTAAATGATTTTGCCGAAAAAGCAGGAGCGCTCCCATACAGAATCCTTGCCACCGATATCTCCACAAAGGTTCTGGATAAAGCGGCCTCAGGCATCTATGATTTTGAAAGAGTAAAAAACCTTAATCCGATTTTAAGAAACAAATGCTTTCTCAAGGGCCATACCAGCATGGATGGCCAGGTAAAGGTAAAGCCTTTCATAAGAGAGCCCGTTACTTTCAAGAGATTGAATCTTATGGATTCTTTTCCGTTCAGGGATCATTTTGATCTTATTTTCTGTCGAAACGTGATGATATATTTTGATAAAAAAACCCAGGAACAGCTTGTAAAAAAGTACCATGACAGCCTCAGGCCAGGAGGCTATCTTTTCATCGGTCATTCAGAGAGTCTTATGGGCATAAGCCACAGTTTCAGTTATGTGCAGCCGACTATCTACCTTAAAAGCAATAGTTAAACTCTTTAGAGAGATACGCCATGAATAATAGTATTGAAGCAAGCATCCGAGAAAAATTCGGCAAGCTCCTTATGATGGTGTCAGGCATTTCGGTCGAGGATATACCTGCCCTTGGGGACAGCCTTAATTTTGTGATTTCGCTCCACGAATTCGCCTGCTCAGAGAATCATCCAGTCCAGGATGCCCTTACGGAAATAAGAAAATATCTGGAAAAAATAATCCTTGGGGAAGAATCAGATACCTCGGCCCTTTCAGAATGCGTGGAAAAGCTTGCAATGTCAGACTCCTTTTCTACAGAAAACAGCATGGCCGCCATATACGGAATTTCTGGTCAGAATAGTGATGAACAATCAATTCTTGTCGGAAAAAGCCAGACAGAACCCTGCAAAGCTGAAAATATCGAAGAATTTCACCAGAATAAAACCGAAGAAGATGTCCAGATTCTTTGCGATTTCATAGTTGAAGCCATGGACAGCCTTGATAATCTGGAATTTTCCCTGGTTGCGCTTGAAAAAAATCCCAATGACCAGGAAACCCTGAATGGCATTTTCAGGATATTTCATACTATAAAAGGCGTATCAGGTTTTCTTGAACTAAAAAAAATAAACACCCTTTCACATACCACAGAAAGCCTTCTTGATGAAGTCAGACAGGGAACTTTTGCAGTTAACAAAAAGGTAATAGACATAATTTTTGAAGCTGTGGACACCCTCAAGCGTCTCATCATGGACAGAAAAACCAATATGGAGGCCGGATTTCCATGGAGGGAAAGCGACACAGACATAAAAAAGCTTGAGGCCAAGATTGAACTGATTGATGAATCGACTGAAGAGGAGTTAGAAGATCTGCCCATAGGAGAGATTCTTGTCCTCAAGGGGATAGCAAAGAAAGAAGACATTGATGATTCCCTTGCCTTTCAGAAGGAACATCCTGAAAAACGTCTTGGAGAGATTCTTGTTGAACAGAAAAAGGCTGACACAAATGAAATCAACAATGCCCTGAAAGATCAGAAAAATTCCAGATCCCAGAATGGCCAGCAGGTCAAGATCGATATCTCCAAACTGGATAACCTTGTAGATCTTACAGGAGAACTTGTCATAGCTCAGTCAATGCTCAAGCAGCATACCCAGGCAATGATCGGAGCGGAACCGAGGTTCCATCAATTCATCAATCATCTTTCCAATGCGGTTTCAGGTATTCAGAAAATCGCAATGTCAATGCGAATGGTTCCCATAAGAAGCACATTTCAGAAAATGGTGAGGCTTATCAGGGATCTTTCTAAATCCGCAGGCAAGGAAATAATCCTCAAGATGACCGGAGAAGATACGGAAATAGACCGCAATATGGTAGAAGCCCTGTATGAACCCATGGTCCACATGATAAGGAATTCAGCGGATCACGGACTTGAGACGCCCGAAGAAAGACTTGCTGCCGGAAAACCATCCCATGGAACGGTTTTTTTAAGGGCTTATCATAAAGGTGGCAATATAGTCATAGAGATAGATGATGACGGAAGAGGCCTGAGCAAGGAAAAAATAATTGAAAAAGCACTTTCAAAAAAGCTGATCCAGTCTTCGGACAACCTCACGGATGACCAGATCTATGATCTTATTTTTGAACCAGGATTTTCAACAGCAAACGCTGTCACAGATATTTCAGGCAGAGGCGTCGGAATGGACGTTGTCAAGCAGTCCATAGAAAAAATGAGGGGACATATCGGAATAACCTCTACTCCGGGCAGAGGGTGTACGTTCCATATCAATCTGCCTCTTACACTGGCAATAATCGAGGGAATGATAGTCAGAGCAGGCAAGGAAAGATATATCATACCCACCATGGCGATACTTGAGTCTTTCAGGCCAAAGGAAGAAGAATACAAGACCGCACATAACCGAGGCGAAATGGTCAGGGTCAGGGGAAAACTTCTTCCGCTCATAAGAACAGGCAATGTTTTCGGGGTGGATGTTGATGTAAAAAATCCGTGGGAAGGAATAGTAATTGTTCTTGAGAACAAGAACGAACGCCTCGGATTACTTGTGGACGAAGTTCTTGGCAAAGATGAATTTGTCATAAAAACCCTTGGAGATACCTTCAGAGGTGTTCAGGGAATAGCCGGAGGTTCCATACTCGCGGACGGTAAAGTTTCACTTATAATCGATGTTCCAGGACTTTTTGACAGGATATTCGAGTAATTTCCGTTATATTTTTTATTGTTCCGGCAATTGCAAAACAACGGTACTGGCCTTGTTGGATATTCAGGAAAAAGCGGTTTTTTATTCTGATGTAAAGGGTGTGTCTGGATGAATATTGTAGTCGGTATTTCTGATATGAAAGTAAGCGGCACCTCAGGTGATAATATTATTACCTATTCACTCGGGTCTTGCATAGGTGTCGCAATATATGATCCTCTGGCAAAGGTGGGCGGCATTCTTCATTATATGCTGCCGGAGTCTTCGCTTGACAAGGAAAAGGCTGAAAGAAATCCTTTCATGTTCGCGGACACCGGAATTCCGACTCTGTTCAAATCTGCATACGCTCTCGGAGCCAAAAAGCAAAGAATGAAGGTGGTTATAGCAGGAGGCGCCCAGATTCTTGATCAAAAAGGATTTTTCAATATTGGAAAAAGAAATCATATGGCGCTTAGAAAACTCTTTTTCAGAAACAACGTGATGAGCACGTATGAAGATGTCGGCGGAAGTGTCAACCGTACTATAAGGCTTGATATATCCACAGGCGAGGTTTCCATAAAGATTTCAGGAAACGGTGAGATTAAAATATGAAATCCGTAGAATCACTGATCAGCGAGATAAAGAATCTCAAGCCATTCCCGAAGATTGCTCAGCAGCTGCTGGAACGCATTGAGGATCCGAACAGTTCCTCTGAAGATATTGCAGAGCTGATTCTATATGATCCTGCAATAACAGCAAACCTTCTGAGGGTATGCAATTCAGCCTTTTTCAGCCTTCCGCGCAAGATAGAATCCGTTCATGAGGCTGTTAATATTCTTGGAATGAATCATATAGTTGACCTTGTCATGGTAAAATTTGGTTCCGAGAATTTCAAGACAAGCCAGGAAGGATATGGTCTGCATGAAGGAGAGTTGTGGCGTCATGCTGTATCATCAGCCCTTATTTCCAAAGATCTGGCAGCAAGAATGAAAATTGAGGGCGCACATTCAATTTTTACGGCGTCTCTTCTGAAAGATCTCGGGAAAGTAGTTCTGGACAGATTTGCGGCAAACGCCTTTGAAAAGATCTACAATACGGCAAAAAACAAGGGCATAAGTTTCAGGGACGCTGAAAAGGCCATAATCGGCATAGATCATGCCGAAATAGCCGGACTTATCGCCGAAAGCTGGGGGTTCCCTCCAAAACTGGTCAAAATGATCAGGAACCATCATTCACCAAAAGACTGCGAGGGACCTGAGGCTGCCATAATCTACATGGCTGACTGTATATGCATGATGATGGGCATAGGCGTGGGAGCGGACGGTCTTTCATATTATTTTTATGAGGATATAGCCAGGGATCTTGGTATCACGCCCGACGTAATCCAGGAGATCATGGTTGATTTTTCAATTGGAATGCAGAAAGTTGAATCTCTCATAGGAGCAGATTAGCATTTTAAGATTAATGATCCGGAGTTATCTATGACTTTAAAAATTCTGATAGTCGATGATTCAGGCCCAATGAGAGCCGTTATCATCAAGACGGTCAAGGCCGCTGGTTTTGGCTGTGCCGTTTTCCTTGAGGCCAAGGATGGACAGGATGCCCTTAATATTCTGGAAAGGGAAGAAGTTGATCTGATAATGACAGATTATAATATGCCTTTAATGAATGGCCTGGAACTTGTTGACAGGGTAAAACACGATGAAAAACTAAAATCAATTCCTGTGGTTGCTGTTACGACGGACGGAAATCCAAGAAGGATCATTGAATTTATTGAAAAAGGAGCAGCTGATTATGTCAGAAAGCCTTTTACTCCGGAAGTCATAAGCGAAAAACTGAAAAGGATCTTGGGAGATGTTAATGGACGTTCAAACGACCCTGCTGAATGCAATGAAGATTTCGATTTCTGAAATTTTCGAAACCATGTTTTATATGCCTGTCGAGTTTGAAAATAAGCCTGAAATGGAAGCCGTAATAAACGCCTCATCTGTAATGGCCGCCTCCATAAGCTTCTCAGGAGCACGATCCGGCCATTTTAAGGGCATTTTCCCTGTTTCTGTTCTTAAGTCCATTGCCTCTGCGTTCATGGGCATTGACGAGTCAAAGATAACCCAAAATGACATGACCGGGACCATAGGCGAGATAGTCAACATGATCGCAGGAAATACCCTTACGTTGGCTGGCGGGGATTTTCATCTTGAACTCCCTGAAATACTGAACCATAAGGATCTGGAAATAAAAGCCCCGGATAATACATTAGAGGGCCGGACATTTGTAAAAACATTAAATGGGCTGTTCAGCGTGAGCTTCGATCTTATCTGAGAAGATTGAAACAGAATGCGTGCTCTGCCAACATTTCTGTTTTGACGTTGAAAAAACGGCGGATCTATAATTCTGATAAACTCGCAAAAAATCAAAAGATGGCGTCAGCATCATGCAGGGCTTGATCCGGCATCTTTAATTTTAAGATACTTCTGGGTTCCAGCCTGCACCGGAATGACGAAAATAGGACTTTTTTGCGACCTTGCCGATTTTGGATGTAGTGGCAAGAAAACGGTGCACTGAGAACCGGAGTTTATGAGTTTATAAATGAGAAAAAACCATCCAACCGTTTAGATATTTCACAGGCATACATGGCTATAAGTTTTATTAAAAAAAAAATAAGGGTTCTGATAGTCGATGATTCCGCCGTTGTCAGGCGGATTCTAACGACAGAGCTTTCCAAGGAAAAGGATATGGAGGTTGTCGGAGCAGCTCCTGATCCTTATGTGGCAAGGGATATGATTGTTGCCCAGAACCCTGATGTAATAACCCTGGATCTTGAAATGCCGAGAATGGACGGGCTTACTTTTTTGAAAAAGCTCATGATATACCGTCCTGTTCCTGTTATCATTGTCAGCTCACTCACAAGAACTTCCAGCGAACTGGGCCTTGAGGCTCTTTCCCTCGGAGCGGTTGATATAGTCAGCAAACCTGCGGAGGCATACAGTGTAGGCGATATGGTCGAACAGCTCAAGGAGACGATCAGAGGGGCTTCCAGAATAAGAATCTCTGATCTTAAATCCAAGATGCAGACAGCCCATCTTGCAGGAACCCAGATAAATCGTAAAAAAAGATCCGCTCCCCTTTCACTTACAACTGACAAAATCATAGCAATTGGTGCTTCAACAGGTGGAACAGAAGCTATTAAAAATGTTCTTATGAAGATGCCACCAAATTCTCCTGGAATTGTTGTGGTTCAGCATATGCCTGCCGGTTTCACAACCCAGTTCGCTAAAAGACTCGACGGCCTTTGCGCCATCCATGTCAAGGAGGCCGAGGACGGCGAAAGCGTTGTTAATGGCAAGGCCCTCATAGCTCCAGGAAACTTCCACATGGTTCTTGCGCGGAGTGGGGCAAGATATTATGTCCAGATTAAAAACGGCCCCATGGTGAACCACCAGAGACCCGCCGTAGACGTGCTTTTTGAAAGTGTCGCCGCAAATGCCGGGGCAAATGCAGTTGGTGTTATTCTGACTGGTATGGGAGCAGACGGGGCAAAGGGCATGCTTGAAATGAAAAACGCAGGAGCAAAAAATATTGCCCAGGATGAGGCATCTTCGGTTGTTTTCGGAATGCCAAAGGAAGCCATAAGGCTTGGGGCCGTGACCAAGGTTGTGCCTCTCGAGAGAATAGCTTCCCTTGCCTTGAATATGGCAGGATCGGATAAATAAGGCAGGATCAGATCCCTGATTTTTTCAGCAGGCCCATGATTCCTTCAAGATGTGAGCCAGACCAGTATATTCTGTCGCAGGAAGAGCAAATCAAAAAATTCTCGTAATAAAGAATCGTTTTTGGCTGAAGCCTGTGGACAATATCCTTCTTCTCTGTTTTTTCAAGGAGTCCATTGCACATTGAGCATCTTGTGAGCGGCTTAAGAAACCGGCCCAGGTCAAAAAATTCAACAACTTCCCTTAACTGATCTTCAGGATGAATTGATTTTACATATTTAGCGAACTCAAGATGCTTTCTTTTGAGGAGATTGGTGTCCCTTGTTAGAAGGATTCTTTTTTCATTGCAGGCTTTTTCGGCAATATCAAGATCTGAAAATTCAGGATCATAGGCTGTATCCATACCTGCCATTCTAAGCAGTTTTGCAAGCCTGCCGGCATTAAGATCAACAATGAATTTTATTTCTGTCAAAGGCTCCGGCCTTAGAAGAGAAGAAGAAAAAACATCAAGGGGAGGTTTTATGGCTTCGATTCTGAAATGCAGGCCTTGCTGGGCATAAAAACCGAATCCAACCTGTTTACCATGATGAATTATTGAACCGGCTTCGGTGTGGGGAATTCCAATGGATTCGATTACATCCTTTATAGAGGTCTTTCTGTTTTTCAGGCCGTATTCAAGGAATTCAGCCGTCCTAATGGCTTTATGCAGAAAAAAGCGCAAATCTTGATCTATAAATAATATCACTGGCGCTTTTTGATTCATGGCTTCAGGTTTGTGCAAGTCTTATAAGGGTTATTTCGGAGGGTGCTCCGAGCCTTACCGGAGGTCCCCAGTAGCCTGTTCCGCGACTGACATAAATATGCATGTTTTCAATTTTTTTAAGCCCTGCAGTGACCGGCTGATCAAGCCCCACAAAAAGGTTCCATGGCCAGAACTGTCCTCCGTGGGTATGGCCGGATATCTGAAGATCAAAACCAGCCAGAGTCGCAGCGTGAAGACTTTTGGGCTGGTGGGCCAGAAGTATTTTATAATCAGAATCAGGAGCTCCTTTGATTGCAAGCATGGGATCTGAAGCATGGTCCTTGATGAACCCTCCAGCCCTGAAATCAGGAACTCCCGCAAGAAGAAGCCTCGCTCCTTCGTGCTCTATTATTTTGTGGTTGTTCTGAAAAATCTCGAACCCCAGTTCCTTGACCTTGTCAAGCCAAGGAAGAACTCCTGAATAGTATTCATGATTGCCTGTGACATAATATTTGCCTAGTTTTGCCTTAATCTCCGCAAGAGGTGAAACATCCACGCCCAGTCTTTGAACAGAACCATCCACAAGATCTCCCGTAAGAACAAGAATGTCAGGTTCGATTTTGTTGATTTTCCTGACGAGTCCCTCAATCCACGAACGCTTAAGGGTCGGCCCTGCGTGTATATCGGATATCTGCACAATTTTGAGTTTCGTCAGAGCTTCAGGGATTCGTCCGGCAGGAACAGTGACCATCCTGACTTCGGGTATTTTTACAGCCTGATAAGTTCCGGCCGCAGTTAGACCTGCCGATGCCATTATGAGCGCGGAGCTGAAAGATGTGCCTATGAAAACCCTTCTTCCTGGGTTGAAATCTTCGTCTTCGGTTTCCTCAGGAATTGCGTCCGTGAATTTTCTGGTTCCCCACCATGTGAACTTGAAAATATCCATTATCACGATGAGCATAAGGAGCATGGATAAAAAGCCGAGACTCATATATACGATCCAGGCAGCAGAGTCTGTCCAGAAGTTTTCGTATCCCAGGCGCTGTAGACCTATTATAAGCGGGACAGCCGCCAGCAGGGCAAAAAGCAGCACTCTTGTCGTATGGCGCCCCCATTTGCCTACGCAGGAATATGCCACAACCCTTCGGTATATATATGATTCTGCAATAGCGACAAGCGTCAGTAGTATGCCAAGAAAAATAAATAGTCTGATCATAATTTCTTTTTGTTATATGAATCTGTTTAAATGCTTTGAACGTCGGGCTTTTTGATCTCTGAATCTGGATTTATGATTGATGGCAGCAGGCCAATACTTCAAAAATCTCCGTTCAAAAATCACGAGCCTCCGGCGGGTCGCTTTTTGAAAAAAACTCCGCAACAACTTTAGGTAGTGGGGGCAGAGGCAATAATATAGAGTCAACTATGATAAACTCGCAAAAAGTCCGGTTCCCGTCATTCCGGCGCAGGCCGGAATCCAGAAGTAGCTCAAATTAATGGATGCCGGATCAAGTCCGGCATAACGCCGTTGCCTTTTTTTGAATTTTTGCGACGCCTTCAACCATACTCTATCGTTAATAAAAAACATAAAATTCTTGAGGGGTATAGGGAACGGCATTTAGGATACTTGTCTTTATAAATGCGTTCCAGTGAACTTTTTACAAAAAGTTCCCCTGAACATGCACCTCAAATAAAATCGGTAATGGCCTTAGAAATCAACATTTCCAGGAGTTCTTGGAAAAGGAATTACGTCCCTGATATTTGTAGTTCCTGTCAGAAGCATGAGGAATCTTTCGAAACCCATTCCAAAACCGCTGTGAGGAACGCTTCCGTATTTCCTCGAATCCAGATACCACCAGTATTCTTCCTTGTTCATACCCATGCCGTCCATTCTCTTTTCGAGAATATCCAGCCTTTCTTCACGCTGGGATCCGCCGATTATCTCTCCGATTCTTGGCACAAGAACGTCCATGGCAGCGACTGTTTCATTGTCGTCATTTACCCTCATATAAAAGGGCTTTATTGTCTTTGGATAATTATAGACTATAACCGGGCCTTTGAAATGGTCTCCTGTCAGAAATCTTTCGTGCTCGGACTGAAGATCCTTGCCGTATTCAGGTTTGAAATCGAAAGTTTTCCCGCTTTCAATAAGTATTTTTACGGCTTCCTTATATGGCAGCCTGATAAAGTCTTGATTAAGAATGGCTTCGAGATGGCTCTTAAGGTTTTCATCCACAAATTTTGAAAAAATATCCAGATCTTCATGACATTTTTCCAGAGCAAAGCGGATAAGGTATTTCAAAAAATCCTCGGCAAGCTCCATATCGCCCGCAAGATCGCAGAAAGCCATTTCAGGCTCCACCATCCAGAATTCTGCGGCATGCCTGCTCGTATTTGAATTCTCAGCCCTGAAGGTAGGGCCGAAAGTGTAAACGTCTCCAAGTGCGAGGGCAAAAAGTTCTGCTTCAAGCTGGCCGGAAACTGTGAGATTTGTTTCTTTACCAAAAAAATCTGCGGAAAAATCCTTCTTGCCTGTTTCATCAGGAGAAGGAAGTTTGTCAAGGCAGGTTATTCTGAACATCTCTCCGGCGCCTTCGCAATCAGAACCGGTAATTATAGGGGTATGGAGATAACAAAAGCCTTTTTCCCTGAAATAATTATGTATGGCAATGGCTATTTCTGACCTTATTCTGAACATTGCGCCGAACCGGTTTGTCCTTGGCCTGAGATGGGCTATGCTTCTTAAAAACTCCTCTGAGTGACGCTTTTTCTGTAAAGGGTAGTCATCCGCAGCTTTGCCTATAATGCCGATTTTTTCGGCTTTTATTTCAATATTTTGGCCTTTTCCCGGAGATTCGACAAGAAGCCCTTCCACTGTTACCGAAGATCCTGTTGAAAGGTGAATAATCTCATCATAATTTACGAGGCTTGAATCCGCTATGACCTGAATATTCATAAGGCATGAACCGTCATTTATTTCCAGAAAGGAAAATTCCTTTGAATCCCTTCTCGTTCTGACCCATCCGCAGATCATCACCTGATCGGCTTTTTTTCCTTCTTTTATGACGGATTTAATCCTGCTTCTTTTCATGGCCGGAATTTCCTGTTTGTGTCAGTCTTTATGGATTTTTTCAGTTAGGCACCTTGACTACGCCGGAAGCATGGACGAAAGAAACTTCCTTGCCAAGCTCCGGCAGCATTCTTTTCAAAACAGCATATGTTTCTTCATGGGGATGACCAATTCCCACAGCCTGCCCCTTCGCCTTTGCTATTATGATCAGTTTTTTCAACTGGGCTTCTATGGCAGCTTCGGTCTGAACATGATCAAGAAAAACATCCCTTTCAGCAAAAGGAATTCTGAAAAGCCTGGCGGACGGCTTGCAGATAGTATTTGAAGTGGTTCTGCTGTCAATAAAATACAGATCCTTCTTTTTTATTGCGGTAAAAACCTGATACATCTGGGTGGAATTGGACGTGACCCTTGATCCCATATGATTGTTGATTCCTTTTATATAAGGAATTTCTTCCATGTTTTCATTCATACGGTTGATTACTGTGTCCGGAGACATTCCAGCCATGATTGCGCTACGACCAGGCTTCACTTTGGGATATTCGTTGGGCTCCATGGGCAGATGGAGCATGACTTCAAATCCCCGGGCATTAGCCCTTGCCGCAAGACTCTTGTGATAAGTCCCGTATGGAAGAATGGCAAAAGTCAGGTTGACTCCGATGTCCATAAATTTTTCAGCAATCTGCCTGTCATTGCCAATGTCATCAATGATGATTGCAATTCTTGGAGTGTGATCTCCGGGCGGGAGTTGATCCACGCCTGGCTTGTCTTCCTTGATGGTGTCTTCGCTGTAAATTTCGAATTCGAGCGATTCTTCATCATCGGGTTCTTTTTCAGTTTCAGGCTTCCTGGTCACAGTTTTTTCAGGCTGTGGAGGCTTGACTATGTTTTCTTTTGGAGGAGGAGTTTTCTTTGTTGAAACAATAGGTTGTGAAGGTTCTAAGAAAATCCTGAGCAGAACCGCGCCTAAAAAAGTAATGGCGGCGAGAATCATAAGAGCCGCCGCCATTTTTTTCAGATTTTCAGTGATCGGCCCTGAAGCCGGGGTCTTTTTCTTTTTTGGACTTTTTTTTGCCATCTTTTGAAAACCAGGAGAGTCTTTAAGGTCATCAAAGACTCTCCCGTGAAATTATTTTGTCTTAATGTTTTTAAAAACGCTGTAACCGATGAGAAGATCAAGTCCTCTTCTTACCTGATTATCATCGAGAAGTCTTTCTGCTTCAAAGGTATCCGAACTCTTCCGCATTTTTACTTTTTCTTTCTTTGCGGATTTATCATCCTTCTTATCTTCTATCTTCTCTTTTTCCTTGGTTTCCCCATTTTCTGTTGTTCCAGGATTTACAAGGTGATTCTTAAGGTCTTTTTCCTTGAGGAAAAGGCTCTTTTTCTTTTTTTCTTCGGCTGCGGCCTTATCATCCTTCTTCGGTTCTTCGTATGTCACTTCAATATCAGGAACAATGCCTTCGGCCTGGATTGATCTACCGTTAGGGGTATAATATCTGGCGATCGTATATTTCAGACCGTATCCATCTTTAAGAGGCTTGACAGTCTGTACCGATCCTTTTCCGAAAGAAGTCGTTCCAACAACAATCGCCTTATTGGTATCCTGAAGAGCTCCGGCAACAATTTCAGAAGCGCTTGCGCTGCCGCTGTTTATCAGAAGCGCTATGGGATAATTTCTCGGCGTCGTGTTTGGAGTAGCTTCCCATGTCCTGTTATTTTCTTTTTTGCGGCCCTTTGTCGAAACAATAGGCCCCTTGTCTATGAAAAGATCGGCTATTTCGATTGCTTGGTCAAGGAGACCGCCAGGATTACCTCTGAGGTCTATGACAAGGCCCTTAAGAGGATTAGGGCCGCTTTCAAGAGCCTTGATTGCCTTTTCAGTATCTTCTGCAGTCGATTCCCTGAAGTTTGTTATGAGAACATAACCGTATCCAGGTTCAAGCTCTGCCCATTTCACGCTTTCCAGGGGAATATCATCCCTCACGAGATCAAAATCAAGGGGTTCTTTGGTTCCCTCGCGGAAAATGGTGATCTTGACATGCGTTCCTTTTTTGCCGCGCATCTTTTTGACAGCTTCCCAGAGCTGCATATCCCTGGTCTGTTCATCATCCACTTTCAAAATGATGTCTTCGGCCTTTATTCCCGCCTTTGCCGCTGGAGTACCATCAATTGGAGATATTACGGTTATTGCCCCGTCTTTCATGGTCAGGACTATACCGATTCCGCTGAACTCACCTTTTGTCTCCATCTGCAGATCAGCAAAATTTTCAGGTGGCATGAAAGCGGAATGAGGATCCAGGCTGCTTACCATTCCTTCTATGGCTTTCTGTATAAGTTCGTTGGGTTTTACTTCATCCACATAGTTGTACTGGATTTCTTCCAGAACCTCTGTTAGCTGCTTGAGGGATTTGTACGTTTCTTCAGAAGTTTCCGCACCCGCAAATATTTCCCTGACATAACCGGCACCGAGAATACAGATGACTACGGTTACGGTCAGAACAGTTGAGAGGCGAGGATATTTTCTGGTTAGCTTGAGCATGATCTGTCAGTCCTTTTCATGTTTTGAAAAATTGGCTACCAAAAGCAATTGTTCCGGTTTAGATAAGTTGGCATACTAATATTTTTATTGAATTAAAGCATCAATCTTTTTATTCTTTATGAAAAAAAATTCCGCGTCACCGATTATAGAATGTGGTTATGCTCAATTCTCAGTAACATTTGAAAGTTCATGGGCTTAACATTTTTAAAACTCTAAAAATATCAGTTTTTTGCCTACTAACAAAACCATAAAGTTTCTGCGGAGCTTTTTACAAAAAGCGACCCGCTCGAGGCACTCGGCTTAACGTCGGATTACGGACAAAGGGCGTCCTAATCCGACCTACGCATCACACTTTTTTGATGGCAAATTAACCATAAAAGGCACTTCTTAACTGAAAATCAGGCAGAGCCACATTATAGAATGACAAAATAGAAAAAAGTCCGATTCCCGTCATTCCGGCTCAGGCCGGAATCCAAAAGCATCTGAAAATAAGCAGATGCAGAATCAAGTCCGGCATGGCACTGAGGCCATTTCTTAGCTTTTTGCAGTCCATCATTTTTAAATGTGAAGTCATTATTTTGGCCAATACCGGGGCTTGACTTATTGACAGGTATAATCTAAGTTTAGGGCTGTTTTGCGCCCGTGGCCCAGTGGATAAGGCGTCGGCCTCCGAAGCTGAAGATCGCAGGTTCGATTCCTGCCGGGCGCGCCATTTAAAATCAGCATATTAGGCCCCATGATCCTGAAATCATGTGGTTTTATTATCTCTATGATGAAAGTCCATCACTCAAGGGCTCTATGTATGATTCTCTTGAGGGCATCTACCTTGAAGGGTTTCTGAATGAATCTTACGAGTCCTTTTCCTGAAAACATGGATGATATTTCGGTTTCAGAATAACCGCTTGCCACTATCACCCTGACGTCGGGATCTATTTTCAAGAACTCATTATATGCCTCTTCTCCGTCCATTACAGGCATGGTCAGATCAAGAATTATGCACGCAATTTCATCCCTGCTCCTGCGATAAACAGACAGGGCCTCCTGTCCATCCTGGGCAGTCAACACCTGAAATCCAAGTTTTTCAAGCATTCCTGTTCCGACTTTCCTTATGATTTCTTCATCATCAACAAGAAGGATTTTCCCGTGCGGAATTTCGGATTCATCAACCTCCATCTCCTGATCCGAGCCAGACATTGATGCAATACCCGTTAGAGACGCAGGAAAATAAAGATTGAAAACAGTTCCAACCTCTGGTTCGCTTTGAATCAGAATAGCTCCGCAGTGCCCTTTTACAATGCCCTGGACAGCAGCCATTCCGAGACCCCTTCCCGTGAACTTGGTGGTAAAAAAGGGCTCAAAAATTTTTGAGAGAGTATCCTGATTCATTCCGCACCCATTATCTGAAATTTCCAGATTTATATATTCTGACTTAGGATTTACTGTGCTGAAAAAAGCTGAGTCAGGAGGGATTTCTCCTCCAAAAACCTTTCTGGCTGAAATGGAAATAAGGCCGTTCCTATCTCCGATGGCTTCTGACGCATTGATTATAAGATTCATTATTATCTGCCGAATCTGACTGGCATCAGCCTCCATCTCAGGCAGATTTGCCTCAAGATTCAGGGCTATATTCGCTTTTTTGGAAATACAGGTTTCAAGCAGGGGAATCATATCCCTGATAACATCATCAACATTTATCCTTTCGATGATAAATCTGCCCTTGCCAGTATAGGCAAGAAGCTGCTGGCATAATTCAGCGGCCCTCTGGGATGCCTTCAGGATTTCATTCATATGGGATGACGCCATGCTGCCTGCTGATATTTCATAGCTGCACAGTTCAGCATAGCCCATGATGGCCATTAGCAGATTATTAAAATCGTGGGCTATGCCTCCGGCAAGAACGCCAAGACTTTCCAGCTTCTGGGTATGGAGAAGCTGGCGCTCCATTTCTATTCTCTTGTCCTCTTCTGTCTTTCTATCCTCAACTGACCTTGCCGTTGCAATAACGCCGTTAATATCAGGATCATCAATGAAGCTCTGACCAATCGCTTCAAGATGAACAAATCCTCCATTTTTATGAGCATGCCGGAATTCAACCTTGACAGCATTTAATGGATTCCCGGTGCATTCTTTCCAGGCTTTTTCCACGATGGAAATATCATCGGGATGTGTTATGGACAGGATGGATTTTCTAAGCTCATCAGGGCAGAATCCTGTAATGGTCTCAATTGCAGGGCTCACATATCGAATTACTCCGTCTGGCTTTATGATTACAAAAATATCAGAAGCGTTCTGAACCATTTTGCTGAATACGGCTTCGCTCTTGGCAAGACGGGCTTCGGCAATTTTTCTTGCTGTCGTGTCTCTGCATATTACTACAACTGCATAGACCTCGGAGTTATAGTGCCTGATCGGAGAAAAGACTGATTCCGTGAAAATTATGTTTCCGTCTACCTCGAAATGATCCTCAGACTTTATGGGCTGGCCTGTTTGAAAGGCCCTATCGATCTTTCCTTTAAGAATGGTGCCAAGTTCCGGTATATGGCGGAAACAGGAGGATATATCAGCGCCAGATGGGATTTTCTCCTTTATTTTAAAAAGATCGATTGCTGAAGAATTAACGAATGCGCATCTGAATTCCTGATCCCATACAGACATCGCATCGTAGCTGAATTCAAATATGGATTTGAACCTTTGCTCACTTTCATTCAGATTTCTTATTTTGGTATTTACGGCCCTTCTTAATGAAAAATTCCATGCCCACATTCCTCCGAATACAAATACCAGAAACACGATGACCCATTTAAAAAGCCATAGATATGATTTGGCCTTAAGAATAAAATTGTCTGTCTCATATACTGCAAACCATTTGTCATATATTTCATTGTACTTTCCCGAAGACTTCAAAATCTGCAGACCTGTGTTCAATTTATCAAGAAGATCCGCATTCCCCTTTTTAACGGCAAAGCAGTAGTCCATCTCAAAAAGATTGTCTTCAACAGCCACAAGATCCTGAAGCTTAAATTTTTCTATTATGTAATACCCCTGCATTCTTCCGACAAGAACAGCGTCATGTTTTCCTGCTGCAAGAAGAGTAAGCGCTTCCGTAATACTTGGGACAGGTATTATCTTTTTGGAAAAATCGTTAGCAATGGCCCAGTCATGGCCGATATCGGATTTTTCAACAATGAGTTCCCTGTTTTTAGCGTCACCGGCTTTTTTTATGCCAGAACCTGCTCTTACAAAAAGAGTATATGCCGAGATATTATGCCTTGTGGAGAAATCGAAAAAGAGTCTTCTTTCAGGCATATTGAACATGCCTGATATGGCGTCTATCTGACCTGATTCGAGATCGGTCTTTACCTTGCTCCAGGGTTCCAGACGTATTTCAACCCTTATGCCCAGTTCGCGGGCGAGTGCCTTTGAAATATCAATGTTAAAACCTGATGGCTGGCCGTTTTCATCCAGAAAAGCGTATGGAGGATAGCTGTGGTCATCGCCAATTATGATTTTATTTTCAGCTTTTGGAGGCAGCGGTTCAGAATAAGCAGTTTCGACTGAGCATATACCAATAAGAGCTAATGCCAAAAAGCTGAAAAGCAATATGCAGCTATATGAGTAGGTCTTTGAAGGCACTGATTTCTCCGGATAGTTTTAAGGGTCGTGATTTTGGGAAAAAATAAGGCCTGGCAAGGTTGTGAACAGATATTAGGTTTATTATTGATATGGTTTTTTGGGGTGAAAAGCAAATGGTATTTATAAAAGCCTGATCAGCGCCATGGCACTGATCAGGCATCTGTTGATGGACTCGCAAAAAAGTCAAAAAAAGGCTTTAGCGTCATGCCGAACCTGATCCTGCATCTTTGCAATTTCAGCCACTTCTGGATTCCGGCCTATGCCGGAATGACGAGAATCGGACTTTTTGCGACCTTGTCAACTATTAATGCTGATTATCTTTCGTAATAAGTATATCCTCTGAGGCCTGATTCATATGCCTTCAGAATCTGCAATCTGTCAGGAACAGATATTTTTTCATCCCTTACAGCCTGCTCGGCTGTTTCCCTCAGCCTGTTGAGCATGGATTTAGGATCATATTCAACATAGGTAAGGATGTCTGCGACAGAATCACCCTCATGCTCCTTGACAAAGTCATAGGTGCCGTCAGCATGAATTCTGACGCTTACGACGTTTGTGTCTCCGAAAAGGTTGTGAAGGTCTCCCAGGGTTTCCTGATAGGCTCCGACAAGAAATGTGCCGAGGTAGTATTCTTCGTTTTCCTTCAGGTCATGGAGAGGAAGAGCCCTTCGAACTCCGTGAAGGTCTATGAATTTGTCGATCTTGCCGTCGCAGTCACATGTGATGTCAGCAATGATTCCCTGACGTGTGGGCATTTCCTCGAGTCTGTGAACAGGCATAACCGGAAAAAGATGATCAATGGCCCAGGAGTCCGGAAGTGACTGGAATACGCTCATGTTTGCGTAATAAATATCGCAAAGAGCACTGTTTAAATCTTTCAGATCGCTTGGTATGTATTTCAGGTTTTTTGTTTCTTCTGAAATTGAGTGAATGGTGTGCCAGAAAATATTCTCGCCAAGAGACCTTTCACGCAGGGTTATGTCACCATGTTTGAATCTGGTTCTGATTTCATCCCTATAATAAATGGCGTCGTTAAAACATTCCTGAATGTTTCTGACATTTACGGAATGAAGTACATCAAGCAGGTTCGCTATTACATCCGGAAGATCATTGGGAAGATTGTCAAGGAAAGGAAAAGGATCGAGTCTGCTGACATCCAGAATATTGAAAAGCAGAAGCGAATAATATGCGACTATGGCCCTGCCTGACTCCGTAATTATTGTGGGATGAGTAATATCCTTCTCATCCATTGTGCTCATGACCGTTTCTATTATATCCGCGCAGTACTCGTCATGGGTGTAGTTACGACTGCTTTTGAAATTGGTATGAGATCCGTCATAATCGACCGCAAGCCCCCCCCCAAGGTCAAGGTATCCCATGGCTGCGCCTTCATCAACAAGGCCTGTATAAATGCGGCAGGCTTCCAGCACCGCGTTTCTTATATCGCGTATATTAGGAATCTGGGAACCAAGATGATAATGAAGCAACTGGAGACAGTCGAGCATGTCATGCTGCCTCAATACATCGACCAGGCCTATTACCTGGGTTGTGTTGAGTCCGAATATGCTTCTGTCGCCGCCGGATTCTGTCCAGTGACCGCCAGCCCTTGAAGCCAGCTTGATTCTGACGCCGATGAGAGGTTTTACGTCAAGAATTCTTGATCTTTCCATTATGAGTTCAAGCTCGCTGGGCATTTCCACAACGATGAAGCATTTAAAGCCCATTTTTCTTGCGTAGAGTGCGATATCCACAAACTCTTCATCTTTGTAACCATTGCAGATGAGGCATGCCTCGGGATCCTTGAAAAAAGAGAGCGCCGCTATGAGTTCAGCCTTTGAGCCCGCTTCGAGGCCATAATGATAACGCCTGCCGAAGTCAGATATCTTTTCCACAACCTGTTTCTGCTGGTTGACCTTTATAGGATAAACACCTCTGTACTGGCCTTTATAACCAACGTGTTTGATGGCCCTGTAAAAAGCGTCATGAAGATTTGAAATCTGAGAATCAAGAATGTTTTCGATTCTCAAAAGCAAAGGCATTCCCATTCCTCGCTCTCGCATGCCATCAATTATGGACGGAATGCTTATGGCGATTTCTTTACGTTCTGGAAAAGGGGTAATTACAACCTCTCCATTTTGCGAGATGTCAAAATAACCTGCTCCCCAGTTCTGAATTCCGTAAATGTCTGCTGACTTTTCAATAGTCCAGCGTTCCAGGGTGTCTTTTTTTATCAATTCTTATAATCCTCACAAGGTTTTTGCGGCGGGGCCGACTGAGGGTTTAATTGGTTGTGGACAGATTTCTTTCTGCCAGCTTTTTACCAAAAATCTGGGTTCTTGACAGGAACACAGCATAATAAAAGCACGAACTTAAAAAGAAAATTTTAAGAATGAAAGGAGCAGATAAATCATTATTATCCAGGGGTCAAGTTCGAATTATATAATGATTTGAATTTTATTCACATAAACATATTTCCCGTGCTCCCAGGTTTTTTATGAAAGATTGACCACCCGGATATTACCTGATAAAAGCACATCTGTACAGGGGTGGCTGCAAAACGGTTTTCCTTGTCAAAAACCTCCATCCATCCCAATCAAAAAATTTTTCCCGGATGGAGGTTTTTCAAAACAATATTGCGCAACGCATTAAAAATGATGATCTCGCAAAAAGCCATAAAAGGATTTCTATGTCATGCAGGACTTGATGGGGTATCCAGTATTTTCAAATACTTCTGGATCCAGGCCTGCTCAGGAATGACGAAAATCGGACTTTTTGCTACCTTGTCAAAAATAATTATTCGATCAGGGGCAAATAATGAAAGAAGAACTCTTAAGGATTCTGTGTGAAAAGTCTGTAAAGACCTCGGACGAACCTGTTTTCAAACTTGTTTCAGGCAAGATGAGCGATTTTTATGTCAATTGCAAGCCAACAACCCTGAGCCCCAGAGGAATGTATCTGATAGGCAATCTTGTTTTTGATGCCATAAGGGGCGCCAATCCCCGCGGAGTCGGAGGCCTCACCTTTGGCGCAGACCCCATAGCAATGGCCACAGCCTTTGTTTCCGAGATCAAAGGACAGCCAGTAAGCGCCTTTTCCATAAGAAAGACCAAAAAGGATCACGGGATTTCAAAATGGATAGAAGGTGATCTTCAGAAAGGTGACAGGGTCGTAATCATCGATGACGTGGCAACAACCGGAGGCTCTACAATTTCAGCCATTGAAAGGGCAAGGGAAGAAGGAATGGAAGTTGCCCGCGTGATCGTCCTTGTTGACCGTCAGGAAGGCGGAATGGGGAATATAAGACAGCATGTAAAAGACGCTGTTGCCCTGGTAACAAGGGAAGAGCTTGTGGCAATGGCGAAAAAGCCATAATTATCGGGTCTGTTTCAATGAAAATTTTTATAAAAGGACTCGGCCAGAGCCTTGTAATAGCCATGGGATATATTCCCGTGGCAATAGCTTTTGGTGTTACTTCTGTCAAAATGGGGCTTGATCCGATTGAGGCGATAATGGCCTCAATTCTTGTTTTTGCGGGCGCAAGCCAGTTTATGCTTGTGGCCCTCTGGAATACGGGTACAGGCATTGCAATGGCAAGCCTGATCATGTTTCTGATAAATCTCAGGCATATTTTTTACGGGCCATCCCTTTTTTCAAAAACAAAGCCTGAAAAAAGATATCTTCTGCCCCTGATTTCTTTTGGAATAACAGACGAAGTATATGCTACCTCCCTCGTAAAATCAAATTCCATTATTGAAGATGAAAGACTCTCCTGGACAGCAGGACTTGAAACAGGAGCTTATCTTTCATGGATTTCAGGAACGGCCATTGGCGCTATCCTTGGCGATCAGATTCTCAAGAATTATCCAGTGATAGAATCAACCCTCTCGTTTGCCTTGCCAGCCCTTTTCCTTTCTCTGTTTCTGAGCATATATGATTCAAAAAATGTTGCCATGCTTGCAGCAACTGCCGTTCCGGTGATAGTTCTACAGTATTTAGGATTTACTTCCGCAGCGGTCATAGCAGGAATAGTAAGCGGAATAACCTCTTCAGCACTTTTTGGAAAGAAAGACTGATGCGCGAAGATTTTTTCACAATGATAATAGTATCAACCGCCATAACCTACAGCCTCAGATTCGTTCCAACCTGGCTGAGCACAAGCCGGAAATTAGCGTCCTTTTTTTCTCCTGAAAATTCGAGCGCAGCATGGATAAAGGCAGTGGGGCCGTCCGCCATTATTTCGCTTTTTCTGGTTTCAGTCGTGCCACGGTCATCTGCAATGCCTGATCTCAAATCTTTGATGGCCACAGTTGCAGGAGTTTTCATGACCGCGGCTGCTTACGGTTTCCGCAAGAATATCGTTTTTTCAACTCTTTCTGGAATAGGAGCTTATGGGCTTACTATTTTTCTTTTTGGATGTTCCATATAAAAACATTTCACATCATCAAACAAAATCATTTCTTCTGATTCAAAATATCCTTCTAATACTCCAAATTAAGCTGTAAATACTTTTCTTCCACACATAAGAAACGGAGTATAAATGAAAAGACTTCTCGTAATAGACAACTTCGATTCCTTTACCTTTAATTTGGTTCAGATGTTCAAGGCAAAGGGAGTTGAAACAATTGTCAAAAGAAATAATGAAATTAATATCAACGAAGCCCAAATGATTGATCCTTCTCATCTGCTAATTAGCCCTGGCCCAAAGACTCCGGCTGATTCAGGTTGCAGCATAGGTATGATTGAATTCTTCCATAACAGAATCCCGGTTCTTGGCGTATGTTTAGGCATGCAGTGCATCGCAGAATTTTTTGGAGGAAAAACAATAAGAGCCGCCCTTCCTGTCCACGGAAAAACCAGTCTTGTTTTTCATAATACAAAAGACCTTTTTGAATCAATTCCGACGCCCTTTAAAGCTGCAAGATACCATTCACTCATTGTGGAACCCAATGATGAAACGACAGAAATTACCGCAAAAACCGAAGACGGTGTTATCATGGGCGTAAAGCATAAAAACCTCCCTGTTTTTGGTGCGCAGTTTCATCCGGAGAGCTTCATGACTGAACATGGTGATATCCTGATCGACAATTTTCTAAATGCTGGCAAAAAAACATGATTCTGCCTGAAATTAAAGAAATTCTCACAAAGGAACTGATCACAGACAAGGCGCTGATAAATATAGCAGGCTGTTTTCGGGATATAGCAGGCACTGTATTTCTCCTTGGAAGCAAGTCCGGCAGTGCATCTGAGTACAATATCCTCGGCTTAAAACCCTGGCTGACCATTTCATCAAAAGGAACAAGAATCAGCCTGCATCCTCAAAAGCAGGAAATCAAGGCAAATCCCTTTGACATTCTAAGAATAGTACTTGGGAAATACCACTTAGAATCAGACTTCAATCCAGTGAATTCAGGCCTTTTTGGCTATCTTGCATATGATCTTTGCAGAATTCTTGAAAATATCCCGAATACTGCAATGGACGATCTCAATCTTCCTGATCTTTATCTTTGCGCTCCTTCCATCATTCTTGTCGAGAATATTAAAACCGGAAAAATTCTGATTCATACCATTGAAACTGATTCCGAAAATTCCGAAACCCATGATTATTTAAGAAACTGGTTTGATTTAAATCTGAATAATGACTCTTCTGAACGCACATCTTACTCGGCCAAAAACATGAAATCTGTTTTTACCGAAGAAACATATAAAAAAGCCGTATCTGAGATAAAAGAGCTGATTTCTGCCGGAGATGTCTATCAGGTCAATCTTTCCCAGAGATTTGAAGCTGAATTCAAAGGCGATTCCTTCAAACTGTTTAAGGATTATTACAGCTCTAATCCGGCATCATTTTTTGCCTATATAAATGCTGGCGATCATTCAATAGTTTCAACTTCTCCAGAGAGATTCGTATCAAGAAGAGGCTCAAAAATTGAAACAAGGCCTATCAAAGGAACAAGGCCAAGAAAATCAGACATCGAACAAGATGAAAAAATTCGCCAAGATCTTTTAACCAGCCCTAAAGACGATGCAGAGCTTTCCATGATAGTCGATCTCATGAGAAATGATTTCGGAAGGATTGCAAAACCCGGATCTGTAAAGGTGAAAGCCCATAAGGATATGGAATCCTATGAAAATGTCCATCATCTTTTCTCGAGCATAGTTGCAGAACTTGAAGATGGTTATGATTCCGTTGATTTTCTAAAGGCTGTTTTCCCGGCAGGATCAATAACAGGATGCCCCAAGATCAGATCCATGGAAATAATAGACGAACTTGAACCAGTAGGCCGTCATATTTATACAGGCTCAATCGGCTATATAGGATTCAATGACAGCCTTGATCTTTCTGTGGCAATAAGAACATGCGTCATTAAGAATGAAAAAATCTATTTTTCTGCTGGAGGCGGGGTAGTATTTGATTCAGATCCAAAGTCAGAATATGAAGAAACCCTTCACAAGGCAGGAACTATCATGAAGGCTCTTTGTTCAGGGAATGAAAAAAATGAAAAAGATTATCTCATGTGGCTGAACGGGTTCTTCATGTCGGATTCAGTCCCTTTTTTGAGGATTTCTGACCCAGGAGCAAATGGAGTAGGTTTTTTTGAAACAATATATGCGGAAAATGGTAATATTTTCTTTCTTGAAGATCATCTTGAAAGATTTCTGAAAGCCTGGAACCAGATATTTACTCATGCTCCTGAAACGCCTGCTCCTGCCATCTCATATGAAGACATTATAAATAAGCTTCTTGAAAAAAACAGGCTAATGCAGAAACCAGCACGGGTCAGAGTATCGGTTTATGCTACATCAAAATCGCCAGGTTATTTTTTGAGCATACTGGCAAGGCCTTATGTTCACAGACTTGTTTCTATCAATAAAAGGGGCGTCGATACGGTCATCTATGATAAACCGCAGACAAGTCCATTTGCCGAACTAAAGACAATATCCAGAATATTTTATGACGCGGCAGGAAGAAAAGTCTCCGAACAGGGCGCGGATGAAGCAATCATACTTGATTCAGAAGGCTATGTCCTTGAAACCAACACCGCCAATATCATTGCCATAAAAGACAAAAAAGTCCTGATTCCACCATATTCAAACAGACTTCCCGGAGTCATGGAAAAAAATGTTTTGAAAATACTTACGGATTGGGGTTATTCCATAAGTGAAGAAAGATTAAAGGCCGAGGATCTTTTTGAAATGTCCTCGGTTTTTATTACTAATGCCCTTATGGGAGCTGTTGCTGTTCTTTCTGTAAACGGAATAAAGATTATTTCTGATCCCGATTTTGCAAAAAAAATTGAAACAGCAATCCGTTCCTGATTATCAAATAGACTCAGAATCTACAATCATCGAATGCATTTATTCTCATCTCAGCTCGCTCAATCAATAGCGATTTAATGTCTTTCTAAAGTTATCCGCCTTTCTGCCGATGTACAGAAAAGGAGAAATAACTTAAGCAAGGAGGCTTTCTGATGGTAGATATTATAATAGGCGTAATGCCAGCGACAAAAGTAGCGGAGAATCCTGTAAGGGCAAATCCTAAAAAGGAAAACTTGATTGACGCTAAAATTCTGGACATGAGACCTGCGAGAAAAGGTCGCAAACAAGTACCTGATGGACCTGATGACAGAAGACATATTGGCAGGACAAATGTGGATCCACTGGGAAGCACCGTGCTTGTACTGATGGTAAGCAACGCCAATAATCTACCACAGGATCTAAAAACGGGCGATTACAGGATTAGTATTAAAATTACCAATAAAAAGACGGATCAGAAGTTCTTTGTTCAAGGAATCCAAGCGTAAAACAGACTCATTCGCATGGAAATGAAAATAAAAAAGCCGGCTGCCATTAGGTAGCCGGCTTTTTATTTTAAGACAGATTGATTATCCTTTGACTTCTTCCTTAATGGAAGCAGCCATTTTAAAAAGAACAGTAAGGACAATAAAACCTATTGAAAATATGCCAAAGGTGATCAGAAGCTCGGTTCTGGTCGGAGCATATTCAGTGTAGATGTGCATTGGCGAAGGAACAAAACCGCCCGAGATCATGCCAAGACCTTTGTCTATCCATGTTCCTGCAAAAACCATGAGGCACAGAACAGGAAGAATCTTCAGGTTATTGCGGAACTTTGGAATAACAAGAAGAATTGCTGAGCCAACCATGAGAATAAGAGACGTTCTCATCCATGGCACAAGGCTGTTGGCACCATGACTTCCGAAGAAGAGATAGTTAAAATGTACTGTGTGATCCGGAATCTGGCTGTAATAAACGACAAAAGCCTCGCAAAAGAAAAAGAACACATTGATGATGATTGCATAGCATACAATCTTTGCAAGGGTCTTGATTGCTTCTTCGCCTGGATCAAATTTGGTGAATTTGCGTACAAGATAGCAAAGAAGAATCAAAAATGCCGGTCCTGCTGCAAACGCTGAGGCAAGAAATCGTGGAGCAAGAACTGCTGTGAGCCAGAAATGTCTTCCTGGAAGACCGCAGTAAAGAAACGCTGTAACAGTATGGATGCTTATGGCAAAAGGAATAGAAATATAGCTGAGAACCTTTGTCCATTTTGCTGGAGCCACGCCATTGCGCTCTGCTTCAAGAACTTTCCAGCCTATTATTATGTTAAGCAGGAGATAGCCGTTCAAAACCAGGGTATCCCAGAAAAGAACCGAGCCAGGTGTGGGATAAAGCCACACATTAAGAATTCTCATTGGCTGACCAAGGTCGACCACGATGAAAAGCAGACACATGATAAGAGCTGCGACAGCTAAAAATTCGCCGAGAACCGTAATTCTGCCGAATTTCTTGTAGTCATGCAGGTAGTATGGAAGAACCACCATTACACCACCAGCTGCAACCCCGACAAGAAAGGTAAACTGGGCAATATAAAAACCCCAGGAAACGTCACGGCTCATACCTGTAACACCGAGACCCAGCTGGAACTGTCTCATATAAGCCAGAAACCCTATTCCGGCGATGGTGGCAAGCACAAGCAACCAGATCCAGTATTTCTTGCTTCCTTTTATGGCTGTTTCAAGCATTTGTCACCTCTATATGATGTAATATACAGACGGAAGAGTGCCAAGGGCTTCCTTACGTCTGATGGTGAAGTTGGAATTAAGAAGCTTCCTGACTTCTGACTTAGGATCAGCCAGATCGCCAAAAACGATGGCGCCTTCAGATGCCTCAACACATGCAGGAATCTTGCCTATGGCAAGACGCTCAGCACAAAGATTACATTTTTCCACAACACCCTTCATGCGTGTTGGGAAAGCAGGATCAATCTTTGCTGGGTCAAGGAATTTTCTCGGATCACTGAAGTTGAAGCTTCTTGAGCCATAAGGACAAGCAGCCATACAGAAACGGCAACCTATGCAACGGTGAAAATCCATCATTACGATACCTTCGCTGTTCTTGAAGGTGGCCTTGGTTGGGCAAGCCCTGACACAAGGAGGATTGTCGCAATGGTTACAGAGAGCCATTACAGGCATTTCTTTGAATTTTTCAGCAAGGTATGGATCTTCCTTGTCTGGAAATACATGCTCGAACTTGTCAGGCCATATCCACTTGATTTCCTGCTTCTTGTTCGGAATCTCGGGAACATTGTGGATTGCATGGCATACGGCAGTTATCTTAGCCGCTTTTTTAGCGTCTATCATACTGGTGTTTATTACCATACCCCAGCGAGCTCCATGAATAGCGCTCTTATTTGTCTTGTAAGGAGAATCAACCGATGATTCTTCCTTTACAACCACTTTTTTCTCTTCATGGGCTACTTCACCGCCTGAGGCCAAAGCATTCAGCACCGGAGAAGCGGCAGCTACGCCCAAAGCAGATATACCTGCAACTTTTATAAATTCACGTCTGCTGTTTTTCATTTCGCACTCTCCTTCTGGTCAAGATGGCAGTCCCAGCAGTAAGGAGTAACATTGGCATAAGTATGGCATTTGTCACAGAATTCGGCCTTGTTGTTATGGCATCCAAGACATGAATTCTCTCCTGTTGAAAAGCTGACATTATGCTCAACACCCTTGCTGTTGACAAAGGTACGCTTGCCTTCACGAACTGCGAGTACACGCCATTCATCGAGAAGCTTCATATGGCTCTTTGCCATGACATCCTTGGATTCTATACATGCTCCGGCTGCCCTTGCCTTATCACTGATGACAGGCTTTGGAGCAGGCTTTGCCTTGGCCATATTCCACCAGAAAGGCAGAGTAAAAAGAACAATAAAGACCGTCAGGCCTGCTATGGCTATTTTTTTATCATTCATCGCCTTCCTCCTCATCTCTCAAAGGCTCACCACGCAGGTTGGTTTCGCGTTCTATTTCACCGTCAAGTATCAAAGCGTTTCCGACAAGTTCATGCAGACCGGTTACCGAAACTCCAGGCACCCAGTAATTCATGAGAGGAGGAAGAACAGCTCTGTCGATGGCGCATACGCAGGCCAGCATGTTGACGCCGTATTTGTCATGGACATATTTGACTGCATTTGCTCTTGGAAGTCCGCCTCTAAGGCGTATTTCCATGATTTCCTCTGTGTTGAGACCACTACCGCTGCCGCAGCAGAAGGTGTTTTCCCTGATGGTATTTGCAGGCATGTCATGGAAATTATTACATACAGCTTTCAGAACTTCTCTTGGCTCGTCCAGCATACCCATGCCTCTGGCAGGGTTGCATGAATCATGATAGGTAACGATATGTTTATCGTTTCTTGAAGGATCGAGCTTGAGCTTGTTGTGACGGATAAGGTCTGCTGTGAATTCCGCTATATGAACCATTTTTGTGGATTTAGCGTTTTCAAATACAGTGCCTGTTATCGGAGACTTAGGAACTTCAAGGAAATTAGCAGGGCCATTCATGGTTTCCATATACTGATTTATTACTCGCCACATATGACCGCACTCGCCGCCGAGTATCCATTTTACTCCCAGACGTTCAGCTTCATGGTACATCTTGGCATTGAGCTTCTTCATCATGTCAGATGATGTGAAGAGACCAAAGTTACCGCCTTCCGAAGCGTAGGTACTGATTGTGTAGTCAAGACCGATCGCTTCGAAAAGAAGCAGATAGCCCATGTATGAATATGTTCCAGGATCTGCAAAAGCATCGCCAGACGGAGTGATGAAAAGAACCTCCGCACCCTTGCGGTTGAAGGTTGGCTCAATTCTCTTGCCTGTAATATCTTCAAGATCATCGCAGAAAAACTCGATGATTTCCTTGTAGTTCTGGGGCTGGATACCGAGATGGTTACCGGTCTTGGAGCAGTTTGCAACAGGCTCCATGATCCAGTGTATGCTTATTCCAAGCTCATGAAGAATTTCACGGGCCATCATGGTGATTTCTGCCGTATCAATGCCGTATGGACAAAAAACTGAACAACGACGGCATTCAGTACACTGATAGAAATAAGCGAACCATTCCTTGATGACTTCTTTGGTCATCTTTCTGGCTCCGGCGAATTTGCCCAGAATTTTTCCGGCGAGGGTGAAATCATTGCGGTAAATGGAACGCATGAGTTCTGCTCTCAGAACAGGCATATTTTTTGGATCGCCTGATCCGATGTAGAAATGGCATTTGTCAGCGCATGCTCCGCAACGAACGCACACATCCATGAAAATCTTCAGGGAACGATATTTGTCGAGTCTCTCCTTGAAGGCTTTGTGTACTATTTCCTGCCAATTCTCCGGAAGTTTCCAGTCCTCATCGGACGGAGACCATTCTCTGGGATTCGGGAAATGAAGATACTCAAGATTCTTGGGTTTTGAAGGAAAGCAGAACTTTCCGTCAGACATATCAGCCGGAATGTCCATCCAGGACTTCTTGGGCGGCTTCTTGTCTATTGAATTCAGCAGTTGATCCGCTTTTGGGGTTGCCATTTCTTACTCCTTTTCCACTGGGAGTCCAGCTTCAATCATTTTTTCCCTGAACTCGTTCTCGTAATCTTCATAGGTTACAAACTTGAGCTTCGGATTCCACGGATTAATATGCCGTTTCATGCGGCTGTCGTTTGGCAGATTTCTTGTCGGGCTAAGGAATACGCCGCCTGCATGCATGAGCTTGCTGAACGGAAAATAAGCCAGAAGCACTGACACAAAGAAAAGATGAATGTAGAAAACAGCAGAAACTCCCGCTGGAATCACAGGACTGAATGTAACGAGACCCATGGTGAGTTCCTTGATTACGGTGATATCCACATGGGATACATAGCGCATGAAGATTCCGGTTCCAGCTATTCCTATAATGAGGAAGAGCGGGAAATAGTCTGCAGCAAGTGAAATGTATTTTACCTGTGGAATAGTAAGGCGCCTTGCAAGAAGATAGCAGGCAGCACCAAGCAGAAGCACTCCGGACATGAGAACTCCAGGCAGGCCGATCTGGAGAAAACCGTCAAGCGCTTCAACCATCTTGAGAAGTCCCGGAACTGGCTCAAGGAAAAAACGGAAATGACGTACGAGAACTGTAAAAAAGGAATAATGGAAAATCAAACCAAAAAGCCAAAGCCAGATCTCCAACTCGAAAACGAGTCTGCCTTCTTTAATTGAGTTTTTGGTGTTTCTGAACAGGGATCTGAACAAAAGAACCTCAAAAAGCATTCTCAGCACAACGCCTTTTTTATCAGAAGGGTTGTCTATCTTGTTCTGTTCAATCCACGGCAGGGATTTTTGCTGACCACAGGTGGTCGGAATCCTGAACGGCACAGGTGACTTGAGCCATCCCAGGACTTTTTTCACGACGCCCGCGATGAAAATGATGACGGCTGCGTACGGAATAATAATTCCGAAAACTGACTGCAGACCGCCGGACGTTCCACCGACGTAGGCTACCATTCCCAGAACCAATACCGTCAGCAGGGGAAAAACGATTTGCAAGTTCATTACTTACCTCACTCTCCGGCCCTTGTTAATATTGTTAACTTTAAAGCCAAAGCCAGATCTTCCGTCTGACGCGCTTTCCATCTGCACCCGGGTATTTGCAGGAAAGAGCGCACACGAAAAAAAAGCTTTGTGCCACAAACTAATTATTACCGAAACTCTGCTTATATACATCATGTGGGATTATTTCCGTTCCCACCTCAGGCACCTCGGCCAGAAGCCCTGCTTTTTGAAGCAGCTTCTTTGTTCTGTCTTTCACATGACTGGCTTTAAAACCATATATTTGCTCCCTGCAGCCCATAAAAACGTCAAATGAGGAAAGAAAAAGCATATCAAGATGGTTTTCTAAAGATTCTATCTCTGACTGGTTCAGATCTGGTTTTTTCTGGTTTTTTGCTATGAGTTCCCGAAGTACGGGCTTTATCAAAAAAACGATGGAAACAGCTCTGGATGCTGTAAAATCCTGAACGGCCCTTATTCTTATCATGGGATCCAGCGCGGCTCTCATGGCATTTTCATCCTGATTCCCGTCCGCAAGAATTTTCAGACTGTCTGTCAGGCTCTGCCTGATAGCGGCTCCTACAGGATTGGAGAACTGATCTTTTTCATTTGCAAGAAATCTGGCGGTGTCGCTATCATAGGTTCTGACAATTTTGTCGAACCATTTTTGCATTATGTAATCCTGGTTTTTTTTAAAAAACTCCTTCAGCGACATACCCATCCTTCAATCAATGATTTCTTATGATAAATTGCGGGTCAGATCTTGCCAGGCAAACATTTATGCCTATTATATAAAAATCTGTCTATAGTCATTTCACATAGATGTGTCAAGGCTAAACTCCCTTGTATTTTCTTGATTTTCAAGCACATCTGAACTTTTTGAATACTGAAAATGCACACGATGTTGTACCTATTTCCAAACAAGATTGAATATATTTGAATCCGAAGCCTGTTTACAAAATTTTATCCCCTGCATTTATTGATCTGTCCGTTTCGTACAGACTGATCAGATGGCCAAAACTCATTCCAGGCATTCTGGTTAAAAGATATAAAAGATTTCTTGCAGATATCAAACTGGACGACGGAACAATAATTACTGCACACTGCCCAAACTCCGGATCAATGAAGACATGTTCCGAACCAGGCATGGGGGTATGGATATCTGAAAGCGCAAATCCAAAGCGTAAACTTTCATGTACATGGGAAATTATTGAAATGCCCGGCTCCATGGTAGGAGTAAATGCAATACTGCCGAACAGACTTGTGAAAGATGCCATCACTTACGGACTAATCCAGGAGCTTTCCGGGTATTCGGAGATTATCCCGGAAATCACCACCTCGGAAGGAACAAGACTCGATCTTTGCTTGCGCTCGCATGAATGCAAGCCCTGTTATATTGAAATAAAAAACAGCACTTATGTTGAAGAGGGACGAGCCTGCTTCCCGGACGCCGTTACATCAAGAGGGAAAAAGCATGTTGAGGAACTTGAAAGGCTCGCAAATGAAGGCTTCAGGAGCGTCATTCTTTTCATAGTCCAGAGAATGGATTCCGAATGCTTCTCTCCGGCCGACCATATTGACCCAGCCTATGGGAAATCTCTTAGAAAAGCTGTGGCTAATGGGGTCGAAATTATCGCCTATGATACGCTTATTGATCTGAAGGGCATAAACATACGCAATAAAATACCTGTAATGCTATGAATTACCTCTGAATTATATATGGCTTTTTATCATTTTTTTTTGTATTTACAGGTAACTTTTAGATTTTTTAATGGGGAATGATTTAGATGTTTGGAATAGGAATACAGGAACTGCTTCTGATATTTGTTGTGGCAATGATTGTTCTTGGGCCAAAAAAGCTACCTGAACTTGCAAAAACCCTTGGAAGGGCTGCTCGAGAATTCAAAAAAGCATCCAATGATCTTAAAACTGCCATCGGCCTGGACGAAGATGACGAAGTCGAGAATAAGACAAAATATTCTAAAAAAACCGACACAGTTACAGTTTCCGAAGATATGCCTTCTTCCGAGCCTTCCGATGAAATAAAAAAACATGCCTGCACGGAGGATGATCATGCAGGATGCTGATTCAAATTATGAAAACGTGGCTCTTCCTTTTACCGCTCATTTAGAAGAGCTAAGATGGCGGCTTCTGAGATGTGTCATCGCTATTGCGATCGGCTTCGGGATTTCCTATTTTTATAAAGAGGAAATCTTCAATATACTCATGATTCCTCTTCTCAAGGCCATGAACAATCATGGAAAGATCATATTTACCGGTCTCACAGAAGCTTTTTTCACTTATCTTAAAGTAGCTTTGATTTCCGGCATCATGCTGGCCTTTCCATATTTGGCCTTCGAATTCTGGATGTTTGTGACTCCAGGACTTTATAAGCATGAAAAAAGAATTCTTGCCCCCGCAATTTTTCTTTCAGCCTTTTTTTTCATTGGAGGAGCACTTTTCGGCTATTTTGCTGCTTTCCCTTTCGGATTTGAATTTTTTCTAAGTTTTACAAATGAGCATATTGAAGCATTACCTTCCATGAAGGAGTACATGAGTCTTGCGTCCCTCATGCTTCTTGCATTTGGTGCTGTTTTCGAAATGCCTCTTGTGGTTACTATAATGGCCAGGCTTGGAATTGTAAGCCCGGGTTTTCTGAGCAAAAACAGGAAATATGCTGTTATCATCATTTTTATCATAGCAGCAATTATTACTCCTGGTCCTGATGTGATGAGTCAGTGCATAATGGCAGGCCCACTTCTCATTCTCTATGAAATAAGCATTATCGGAGCAAAAATATTTGGCAAAGAAAGGCAAAAACAAGACGAAGATGATAAAGCCGAGGTTTTTGAAGAATAATCGAAGGTTTTTATTTTGATTGTTTGTAAGTTTTTGCGTTTCTTAACATTGATTCTATCCACTGGCTCGCACCAAGAGCGTGGATATGCATATAAGAAGCAAGGGTATTTTTATAAGAGAGGCCATCCCGGCCGTTTATTATGCCAACGCCCCTCTTCATTCTGTAAATCATATCCTTGTCGCTGCATCCGCAATATTCAACCTTTGAATACCTGAATTCATGCCCTTTTACTTCAACACCCTCATCAAACCAGATATTTGGCTGATCAGGACTTGCAATCACATATCCATGGCCCTGGGGTTTTTTGGATATTGTAAAATCAAGGGGGAAAATACCTGACATCTCATGCTTTTTTGAATCTGTTTCTATGGTTCTTCCAAGAAACATGAGGCCACCGCATTCAGCGTATACAGGCAGTCCTTCTTCTATCTTGTTCTTAAGCGATTCCCTGAACGAAGCATTATCTGAAAGCTCTTTAGCATGGGTTTCAGGAAAACCTCCGCCAATATACAGAGCATCAATTTCCGGAAGCTCTTTATCTTTTAAGGGGCTTATATAGATAATCTCGGCCCCTCTTGATGTAAAACAATCAATATTATCAGGATAATAAAACTGAAATGCAGAATCCCTGAGAACTCCTATCCTTATTTCAGCTGATGATGTCAGGTCAGCAAGCTGCTCATATTGAGTTTGCATTGAGGGAGCTGAGTTTGCAATATCCAGAATTTTTTCTAAATTAATATATTTGGTTGCAGCCCGCTTTGCAGCGTTAATCGATTCCATGGCGCCCTGATGCTCATGGGTGGGAATAAGCCCCATATGCCTTTCCGGAAAATCATCGCTGCTGAGCTTTGGAATAGCTCCAACTATTGGAATTCCGCTATGATGCTCTATGGTTTTGGTGAGAATACCCTCGTGCCTTGGTCCTGCAACCCTGTTAAGAACTATACCCGCTATTCTTATATCAGGCTCAAAAGCCTTGCATCCGCATACGACGGCAGCCATGGTTCTTGTGGTTTTTGTGCAGTCAAGACAGAGTATTACAGGAGCGTCGAGCAGCTTTGCAATTTCGGCAGTGCTTGTATTTCCAGACATGTCTATTCCATCAAAAAGACCGCGGTTTCCTTCAATAACAGAAATATCTGAATGTAGTGCTTTGGATAAAAAGGATTTTTTGACGTTATCAGGGGTAATCAGAAAGGTGTCCAGATTGTGACAGGGCCGGCCGGCCGCGAGGGCCAGCCAGCCCGCGTCAATATAGTCAGGCCCTTTTTTGAAGGGCGCAATTATCTTTCCTGACTCTTTGAGAGCTGCTATCAGTCCGATCGATACAATAGTCTTTCCGGAGCCGCCTCTGAGTGCGGAGATAACAAATCTTGGGAACACATCGGACTGAATCATTTTTCTAATTAATACTATTCGTTTTCAGTAGCCGCCTGCTTGCCCATGCCCTTGAGACCGATCATAGTAGAGCTTCCGCTTGACCAGTATTCAAGGGTTCCATCAGCAACAAGAGAGTTAACTACATTCTTAACTTCGCGTGGGTTGCATCCAGGAAGAAATTCATTGAAATCCTTAAGATAAAACTTCGACTTGGTCTTTGTCTTCTTTGTAAGACCTTCAATGATGAGTTCTTTTGCGTTTTCTGGAACTGCCATAATCTTGCTCCTTATATAAACAAGATGAGCCGGGGGGCGAAAAAACGCTCCCCGGCCTTATTAATCTTTAAACACAGTCAAATTAGAACTTGAACTGTGTGGTTTGACGCCAGGTGTGGTAAGCGTGATCACGGAAATCGTCAATCAGATGGTGAGTAAATTCGATTTCGCATTTTTCGAAGAAACGCTCCCAGCCAATACGCTCTGCCCAGTCACCGAAACGCTCATACTTACGTGCGCCGCTTGCATATGCTTCAACCATACGTGATATGGTCTGGGTCATTTTTGGCCAGCGAGGCATGTCGTTTTCAATGAAAGCAACAACAACCTTGGAGAACTTAGGAGCTGAGATACGGTTAGAAACCTTACCACCAGCCATAAGAACTATACCGTCACCTTCGGTATCCGCAAGCGGAAGAGAAGGACACATGGTGTAGCAGTTACCGCAGTACATACATCTGTCCTGGTTAACATCTATCGAGTTAACAATGGCACCGCTATCAAGGGTGATCTTCTTAGGCTTGATGGCTGCTGTTGGACATGCAGCAATCGCCAAAGGAATTTCACAAAGCTTGTCAAGATACTCATGGTCCATCTTTGGCGGCTTACGATGATAGCCAAGGATAGCGATATCAGAACAATGAACAGCACCGCACATGTTAAGGCAGCAAGCCATAGAAACACGAAGCTGTGCAGGAAGTCTCATATCCTGGAAGTCCTTGAAAAGAACGTCCATTGTTGCCTTAACGGTACCAGATGCGTCAGACGCAGGAGTATGGCAGTGGAGCCAGCCCTGGGTATGAACTATGTTGGTAACGCCGCAGCCAGTCCCACCGATTGGGAACTTGAAAGATCCGCCAGGAAACTTGCGGCTTGCAAGATCAGCCTTAAGAGGAGCAACCTTGTCCTTGGAATCAACCATGAACTCTATGTTGTTTCTTGTGGTGAAACGAAGGTGGCCATCACAATGCTTGTCAGCTATATCGCATATTTCACGAATGAGGGTACCGCTCATAAGGCGCGCAGCACCAACACGAACTGTATATACTTCTTCGCCTGTTTCAGAAACATGAACCAGAACGCCTGGCTCAATGATTTCATGATAAAGCCATTTACCCTTGTTTCTTGCAATAACTGGAGGGTAAAATTCGTTGAAATCCCTTGGACCGATGTCAGTGATGCGGTTCTCCAAAGGCTTATCCGGATTAAATCCTGAAGAAATGAATGCCATGACTACTTCCCTCCTTATGTTATCTCAGGTGATGTTTTCTGTATTCTTCAATGTCATTCACCCAGCCGCCAGGTACTTCTTCTTCTTTCCAGAAGATGTACGGGTTGGTACGTGGGTATTCGACATGGCAAGGCTGTGGAGTGATATTGCACACTTCGAGAGCCTTCTGGAAGCCCTGACGGATTATAAGCTCGCCAAGACGTTCACGGTTCTTGCCTTCTTCCATCCACCAGTTCCAGATATTTTCGATAACTTCGGTAACTGCCGAGTAATCTTCTTCAGGTTTAACTTCAACAAAAGGAGCAAGAAGTGTACCCATCTGAGCGCCGTCAACGATTGGAGCCTTTGCACCAACAAGAATTGAAAGGCCGGTATCCTTACCAACTCTGAGAGCGCGAGGCATTGCGTTGATGCAGTGCATGCAGCGTGTACATTCTTTATTGTCAATCTTAAGGGTTTTGCCTTCCATCCACATACATTCGGTTGGGCAAAGATCAATAACTTCTTTCTGAATGTCGAAAGGACCCCAATCACGGCTGCCTTTGAATGCGCCGCCATTTGCAGGAATTTCGCCGCCGATATAAGCCTGAACAGCTTCCTGATCTATACGGATTTCATCTTTCCATGTACCAACAAAGGCCATGTCAGAACGAGCTATTGAAGCGACGCAGCAGTTAGGGCATCCGTCCATCTTGAACTTGAACTTGTATGGGAACGCTGGTCTGTGAAGCTCATCCTGGTATGTCTGGGTAAGGAAATAGCAGAGTGCGTTGGTATCATAACATGCATATTCGCAACGTGAAGAACCAAGACAGTCAGCAGGGGTTCTCAGGTTGGAACCTGAACCACCAAGGTCCTGATTTACGTTGTGTGTAAGCTCGTAGAAAATTTCTTCAAGCTGAGGAGTTGTGGTGCCAAGGAAAATAATGTCACCGGTTGCTCCATGCATGTTTGTGATACCTGAGCCGCGGAGCTGCCAGATATCCATGAGCTTGCGAAGATAATCGGTGGTGTAGTATTTACCTGAAGGCTGGTTAACACGGACAGTATGGAACGCCTGTACGCCAGGGAAATTTTCAGGCTGGTCACAGTAACGGCCGATAACACCACCGCCGTAACCAAATACGCCTACGATTCCACCATGTTTCCAGTGGGTACGTCCATGTTTATAGGACAGTTCGAGAATACCAAGCAGATCTTCAACAGTGTCGCTTGGGATCTGGAAATCAATTCCCTGCTCATTTTTCGCACGGAATTCCGCTTCCAGCTTCATATCCGAAACAAAGCTTGGCCATGGCCCGGACTCCAGCTGGTCCAACAACGGGGTCGCGTGTTTGAACTTCATTGTCTTTCCTCCATAGTGATAAAATTAAAATCCTGACACTCAAAGAGAACTACGCCTCTTTTCAGGTTAGGAACCTCGTCAAGTTAACTCCATTCCTATCTAAAGACGGCTATTACCGCCATTATCTGCTTAATCAGAGATGACCTATAGGACGTATACCCATGGTTGTCAATAGAAAAGCTTTATTCTTACAGGCCCTTAAAGGGCTTGTAGCCTGCATGGAATGAGCATTTCCACTTTATGTTGAGTCAAAAAAAACAGGTAAAAGTCTATATTGTGTTGAAGTGGCCTGAAAAAAGTCGATGGGCCGTTTTTGAGTGGTTCTCGAGATTCTCCCGAATAACACTGATTTCAGGTGAGGCGGGATTATACATGGAAACCATTTCATCCGCCATTTCAAAAAAAACCTCTTCCGAAAAACCCTTGATACCCATTTCAAAAGCTTCCGCTCCTGTCATTCCGGCAATGTCCATGAGCGCTGCTGAATCCAGAAATCCCTTCACGGTGCTTTCAAGAACAAAATCATCTGCCCAGACGTATTCACCTATTCCGTCCAGTCTGTCTATTCTCATGCGAATGGACATATTCAGAAAAAAATAAATGAGGCCGATTATGGTGTTTTCAATACTATCATCTTCATCAAAATTAAAAAGCGACTCATACTGCCGAACAGTTATCAGCCTGATATCAACAAGCCCGTCTTTTCCGCATCTTATTATGAAATCGCCGGCTGCATGGTGCCAAGGATATATTTGCTTGTAGTTAAAAGGGTTATAGAATTTAGTAAGAATTTCTGCCGCTATTCTGTATGCTTCACGGGCCTGATCATCCGTCAGAAAAAAATGGGCTTCAGGATCCCATACAACAACGCTTTTGCTGTTTCCTGAAAAATGAAATTCATGAAAACCGTCCAGCCAATCTCCTGTAAACATTGCAAGCATTGAGCCAGAATCAGTTTCTGATTCTTTGAAGCCGTAAACCACAGGGATATATGTTCCGCCTTCACTTTTTCTGAGATTGCTCAATATTTCAAACTCGTTTTTTGCGGTCTTCCTTGCAAATTCATTTATGGCAAAATTAACCACAAAATTTCTTGATTCCCCGTTTATGTAACAAACATGAATCCTTCCCGGATGATAATAAGCACCGTGCTTTTCAATATGTATACTTATTTTTTCTATTTTTTCAGGGGATGACGAATCAATGCATGAATATTTATCAGAAAGGATAAAACCGGAAACAGCCAGAAAATAATCTCCGTATGTCGGATATCCGGCTTTTCGCAATTCTTCGGTCGATAGCCCTGATGGTAGGGGTTCCTGCCATACAGGGCTTTTATTTCCAACCTCTTCGTCCAGGCCTGAAACAAAAAAACTGAAAGAAGGGGCATTTGACAACATGACTATGCCTTTGCCGCAAGAGCGTTTTCAATGTCTTTTAGCAGCTGAGGGGCAACCTCATAACCTAGAGACAGGGCTTTTTTTGCATTTTCATCAGCAGCGGAGACATCACCTTTCTCAAGGTAAGCAACAGCAAGATTATTGAAAGCAATCGGAAAATCCGGTTCTATTTCCAGGGCCTGCCTGCTTGCCTCTATGCTTTCATCAACAAGCCCAAGCATAAGATAGGCAGTTGAGAGCGTAACAAATGCCTGGATGAATTTGGAGTTAAAGACAATGGCTTTTTGAAGAGCTTTGACAGCTTCCTCCACATTTCCCTGCTGAAGCTGGAGAAAACCGATATTTCCATATCCTGGAGCGAAACCCGCTCTTGCTTTTACTGATCTCTGATTCCAGTAAAGACAGCTTTCCACATCTCCCCTCTGGAGAAATATTGATCCAAGCTGCACATAAGCTTCCGCAAGATTCGGGCTACAAGCTATTGCCTCATTGAATTCTGTTTCTGCCTCTTCGTATCTTTTCAAGCCCATCAGAGCGACGCCCAGATTGTAATGGGTTGATCCGCATTCCGGATTTGAGGCCAAAGCAACCCTTTGCCTTGCTATAAATTCTTCTGCATTGTTTGCAAGGGCCATATTCTTTTTCCTTTCATATATTAAATATTAACACTACTTTATAAACGAAATGATGTGCTTAACACATATTAGGTACCAGCGCCAGAAAAACATGAAACAGTTTAATTATTGCGCTTTTGATGCAGGTTAAAGTGTTTTTTGAATCCTGGGTTTGATTTTGTTTGTAAATTATAATACAGCTTGATGTTTAGGGCTGGATTATTAAGGTCTTATGACTATCAGAAAAATGACTCTATGAGTCAGATTCTAAACTTGGAGGAAATCTATGCGTGCAGGATGCTATACGGCACTGGCGACGCCTTTCACCTCAAACGGTGAAGCCGTGGACTATGAAGGACTTGAAAGACTCATCGACTTTCAGATCAAAAGCGGAATTACAGGAATTCTCGCTGTCGGAACAACGGGCGAGAGCTGTACCCTTACCTGGGATGAACATAATAAGACCGTTGAAATAACAGCCAAAAAAACAAAAAACAAATGTGCATGCATAGCAGGAGCGGGAAGCAACAATACAAAGGAATCCATTGAGGCAGCCATGCATGCAATGCACGCCGGAGTTGATTCAATCCTTCTTGTGGATCCGTATTATAATGGCCCGAGCAGTCTTGAAATCCGCAGGGAATATATAGAACCTGTTGCAAAGGCATTTCCGTCCCTGACCATCATACCCTATGTCATCCCGGGCAGAACCGGCGCCCAGATGTTTCCTGAAGACCTCGCAATCGCTTACAGAAACTGCCCCAATGTCAAGGTTGTTAAGGAAGCCACCGGCAATCTCGATAATATGAGAAAAACAAGAAAATGCTGCGGAGATGATTTCCTGATTTTCTCAGGAGATGACGGACTTACCTTCGAAATGATGACAGATCCGCAGATAAAAGCCTCTGGCATAATTTCAGTCGCATCAAATATTGTCCCCGGGCCGATAACAAGAATGACGGAACTTCTTGCAGAAGGAACGGATACTGCAAAAAATGAGGCTGAAAAGATAATGAATTCCGTAATGCCTCTTTTTGACATTGTTACTGTAGTGACCAAAGAAAATACACCATTCGGAGAAGTCACATGCAGGGCAAGAAATCCGCTTGGGCTGAAGACACTGATGAATATCCTTGGCATGCCATCAGGCCCATGCAGGCAGCCTCTAGGAAAAATGACAAAACAGGGAATAGACAAACTGATCAACATCGCCAAAAAGGTTCAGACCGAGAATCCTGCTGTCCTGAAACCAGTTGCTGAATTCTTTAATACTGATATTTCAGCAAGACTCAATGATGACTCTATAATAAAAGCGCTCATTTATCAGGAATATTGATTTCACAAATCAAAAAGGAGGCAATTTAACCGCCTTCTTTAAAATATGCACTATTCTTTATATTAATAGGCGCATGCAGCTAAAACAGAGAAAGGAAAGGTGGTGCCATGGCGGTAAAAGACAGCAACGGCAATGAGCTGAATGACGGAGATTCTGTCCAGGTAATAAAGGATTTGAAGGTAAAGGGATCATCCATTACTTTAAAGCGCGGAACTTCATACAAGAACATACGACTGACATCTAAGGATGATGAAGTTGAATGCCGTGAAGGAAAAAGCACCATAGTCCTCAAGACCTGTTTCCTGAAAAAAATGTAATGATCTGAGAAGTCTGAAGCCTCTTAACAAAAAACCGCATGAAACAGATTCAACGTTTCATGCGGTTTTTTTATTATTTTTAAGCCCGAACACTTATCATGCCGAAGGTTTGAAGTTCTTCCTCGCATGGAATCCGAGAGCGGTTTTCCTGAGCCTTATTGACTTTGGAGTAACCTCAACCATTTCATCATCTCGAATGAAGTTTATCGCCTTTTCAAGTGTCATTGGTTTTACAGGAGAAAGAAGAATATTGTCATCCTTGCCAGACGCCCTGACATTGGAAAGCTTTTTCTCCTTGCAGGCGTTAACATCAAGATCCTGCGGCCTGTTATGTTCGCCTATGATCATGCCTTCATATACACTGTCGCCAGGCTGAACAAACAGCTGCCCCCTTGGTTCGAGGTGAAAAAGACCATAAGCGACGGCCTTTCCCAGTCTGTCACAAACAATGGAGCCTGTGAATCTTGTCGGGAAATCGCCTCTATATGGCTCATATCCGGATAGAATGGAGTTCATTATCCCGGTTCCCTTTGTGTCTGTAAGGAACTCGTCCCTGTATCCGATTATTGCTCTGGATGGCACGGAAAACTCCATTCTGACACGTCCCTTGCCGTTGTTGACCATATTCATCATTCTGCCTTTTTTTATGGACAGTTTTTCTGTAACAACGCCCATGAATTCTTCGGCACAGTCAACGTAAAGATGCTCAATTGGCTCGGTCTTGACATCTCCGTCATGCTTGATAATAACTTCGGGCCTGCCAACGCAAAGCTCGAAACCTTCGCGTCTCATGGTTTCGATGAGAATGGCCATCTGGAATTCGCCCCTGCCCTTAACGATGAAGGTGTCTTTTTCATCTGTTTCATCAACGGCAATGGCAACATTTCTGAGTGTTTCCTTACGAAGTCTTTCAATTAGCCTGCTTGACTGAACCCACTTCCCTTCCTGTCCGACCAGAGGAGAATCATTGGTCGTGAACTTCATTGAAACAGTAGGCTCGTCTATTGTTATTCTTGGAAGAGCGGCAGTTGCATCTTTTGCCGCAATCGTGTCTCCTATTTTTATATTTTCAATTCCTGAAAGAACAATGATGTCTCCGGACACAGCTACATCGGCAGGAACAAGACTAAGTCCTCCATATGCCTGTATGGATGAAATCTTTGCAGGTACGGTGCTGCCTGATTCTGTGAAACAGATGAGGCTATCATTTGGACGTACGCGACCACTGTGAATCTTGCCGATGGCGAGTCTTCCCATGTAATCGGAATATCCGAGATCCGAAACCAGCATTCTGAAAGGAGCATCCAGGTCAGTAAAAGGAGGAGGGATTATTCTTGCTATGAGCTCAAAAAGGGGGTCGAGTGATATACGTTCATCATCAATTTCCTTCATAGCAACGCCGTCTCTTCCAATTGCATACATAAACGGAAAATCAATCTGCTCGTCGCTTGCGCCCAGATCTATAAATAGATCATATATTTCATCCAGAACTTCGTCTGGCCGTGCATCTTTACGATCTATCTTGTTAATGACAACAATCACCTTCAGACCGGCCTCAAGGGTTTTCTTGAGAACGAACCTTGTCTGTGGCAGAGGCCCTTCGGATGCATCGACAAGAAGAACTGCACCATCAGCCATGGAAAGCGCTCTTTCAACTTCTCCGCCAAAGTCGGCATGGCCTGGAGTGTCGATTATATTTATCTTCAGGTCGTTCCAGATAACTGAACAATTTTTTGCAGCAATGGTAATGCCTTTTTCCCTTTCGAGATCCATGCTGTCCATTATTCTTTCATTTACCTGCTGTCCGGCCCTGAATATTCCACTCTGCTGAAACATGGAATCCACAAGTGTTGTCTTTCCATGGTCAACATGGGCGATAATTGCAATATTTCTTATCGAATTTTCTGATCTCATCATACCTACTATTTCTAAATTTTCTTTTCCGTCACGAGCCTTGCAAAATGCTCAAACGATCTGTCATATGTTTTTTCTGCCGACTCTGAAAAAAAACAGCCCGGCACCTGCCTCTTATTAAGATGATATGAAACACATTCGCAACATATTCCTTTTTTACTGCAGGACTCATATGAACATGTACAGTTTGCGAGGTTTTTTTGCTTCATGCAATCCATAAGCATGCTCTCCATCTAAAACACCTATTCGTGAACAAAATCCCAATAACACGATTTGTCTGCCTGGAGGCAAAGCTTGACCATAAGATCTTCGTTGCCTCCTTTTAAATACTCCTCCAGATTTATTATTCCATTATCATCAGTAACCACAGTCTTTGAAATCTTCAGTTCAGGAATATCAACAACAAGTTTTTCCCCTGGAGCTGGAATCTTGGTTCCGCACGGGACATTTTTTCCTGTTTCCTTGCTTTCATAAATGGTTCTTACTTCACTGTTTTTTGAAATCAGCCCTGCAGTAACCATATCTGCAACACCGAGTCCGAAAAGTGGTATTTCAAGTATCCCAAAAAATACGCCGCGAGGCTTTTTCCTGGTCAACATTACAACTTCTTTCATTTCCTTACACAGTGGCAGCTTATAGACAACAAAGCGTCCTTCGTGCTTTTCAACATTATAAGTAAACCCTTCCTGTCTCCCGACAAACAAGGAACCATCTTCCTTTTTAGTCTCAACTGGTCCGGCAATAGTTATTATAGACGCGCAACCATAAAAGAACAGAACAGAAACAGCAAACATTTTCAGAAGCAGAACTCTTTTAAGCATTTCTCTCTCCATTTTTTGTCTTATAATTCCTGAAGATGATGTCCAACCAGAGAGTGCGACCTATAAAATAACCATTACCGATACAAAGAAAGGCTTTTAACGCTAAGCCTGACAATAATAATGGCAAAAATAATCAGATCTGCACCAAATACTTGTTATTTGATAACCGGCACGCCAAAGAGACGGTCTTTGGGGCTCCATCGATCACTCCGCTTTCAAATGGCCAAACTTGCGCGGATATGCGTATAGCTTCAACGTCAATCATGGCGTTCGGATATCATCTTAACGTCTAAACGGAATAAACTTATACGGCGAGACTAAATATAAGGCTATGCGCTGTTATTACATCAAAAAAACGCTCTTGTAAAACATACCTTTTCGTGAATAACTACAAACATCTGATCATTTGGATTTTTTCTTGCTGCTGCTTTGCCGCTAATTTCCTAATTATCTTATTGATCTTGCAATGCCGTATGCCGATAATAATGCAGAAATAATTCCTGTAATGAAAGACATGGCCCCGAGAACCAGACATGGAGTACCTCCAGGAACAGCTGAATTATCATGTCCAAAGCAAGAAACAAAAATAACCACAAAACCGCTGAATATCATGGAGAGGCCAAATATTCCCAAAAGAATATCAACGACAAGCCTTGTTCTTCCTTGATTGCCCTTTATTTCACTGCTTATTTTTACACCGGTTATTCTGCTGGCGTAGTATCTTGAAAAAATTATTCCGCATGAACGGCAGGAGTCCACAGATAAATCTGTGGGATTTCCACATTTAGGGCATTTTGAAATATTCATGGAACACCAGAAACAAGTTATTTTTTACTTACGTTTGACAAGGTCTCAAAAAAGTCCAATTTCCGGCGCAGGCCGGAAGTCAGAAGTATCTGAAAATACAAAAATGCCGGATCAAGTCCGGCATGACGCCGTTGCCCTTTTTTGAGTTTTTGCGACGCCATCACGTTTAACGGAGCAACGAAAACTATCTTTTTGTCCAGACTGTTTTCACAAATGCAAGATCAACTCCTTCCCTTTTGATGCAGTGAAGGAACTCAGGTTTAGAGTCATTACTGACTTTTTTTGTTTTCACATTTACAGAGTCCGGGTAAACAGCGGATTTTTTAAAATAAACCTCTATCTCAGACACCCAGAAATTTTCCCATACATAATCAGACACTGATTCAATTGCCCAGGAAACATAATTTACATTATTGACATGCTTGTTCATATCAAGATCACTTCGCCTGACATCAAATATTTTTACAATATCAGGCTCCGCAACGTTCCCAATTAACTGGGCTTCATAGTCATAAAGAATCTTATCAAGGACGGGGTAATTAGGTATTGATTCAATAGGAGAAATAATTTTTTTTGTCTTAATTTCGATGAGATTGAAATAGCCCGTTGCCTGGACAAGCACACTGCCGTCTGCTGCTATTATTTCAAACTCTCTTGGCGCAGATAGATCTTGCAACTGTGGACGTCTCCATGTTCTGACTTTTACAGGGTCTCTCCATCTTGATCTTTTAAATATGGAGATTCTGTATCGAGAAACGACCCATGTAAGTCCGCGCGCAATAAGATCCGTAACAGGTATACCCAAGGCATAAGACTGGCTGCTTGCCGTGTTTTGAAACCAGTCAAGGATGCTTACCGGCCTGAGCATTCCATCATAGTCTGCTTCATTAAAACCAACTTCATACTGCTTTTCAAATACTGGATTCATCGCCATTCTCCATTCAGCTGGTTTGAAATCTTCAATATATGGATTTGACATTTATAGCTGTATTAGTAAACATATTTATATATAAGAATTTTTAATATTCATGAGAATCAACAAAGGCTTTTATACAGATGCGGTCATGGAAAAAACCTCTTTTATACAAACTTGGCTCTTTACTATTTATTCTGGTTATCATCGCAGGCATTATGCCATATATGATTGCAGGATCTCCTAATGCAAGTCCAGAAATCATAAAAATACCTGAAAATATTGATGCCGGGGGATATACTGATTCAATAGAGTCAATCAAGATTATGACTCTAAATTTAGCACACGGCAGGGGAGTGAATTTTAATCAGTTGTTTGTTTCCAAGAATCAGATTGATAAAAATATTAATACTATTTCTCATGCTCTTAAGCAAGTCCAGCCGGATATTGCAGGATTTCAGGAAGCAGACGGCCCTTCGTTCTGGAGCGGGCATAAAGACCACATAAAGCAGATAGCTGAACAATCCGGTATGTATTCATTTTTTCACGGATATCATATTACTGCTCCCTATCTTTCATATGGCACAGCCATGGCATCACGATGGAATATTCAAGATGCCGCGTACGTGACTTTTACACCAAGCCTGTTTGCTCCGCCAAAAGGTTTTTCTGTCGGATCATTCAAATGGCCGGGAACAGAAATTATCGTAGATGTTATTATTCTCCATCTGGATTTTATTTCTGAATCAAAACGGAACTCACAGATTGAAGAAATAAGGACTTTCATGGAAAAAAGGGCAAAACGCCCGGTCATTGCAATGGGAGACTTCAACAGCACATGGAGTAGCAGTGATTCTTCTGTAAAAAAAATATGTTCTGTTTTAAACTTACGGTCATACAAACCAGATGACAAAAATCTTTCATCGTTTCCATTTACAAACAAAAGGATAGACTGGGTTCTGATTTCAAATCAACTCGAATTTTCCACTTACAAAGCCTTAGATGAACAATTTTCAGATCACCTTGCAGTTGTATGCGATATAAAACTTTTAAGGAAATAGACATGCTTCTTGATCAGATTTTTGACATGATTAATTTAGGAATAATCATCATAGAAAAATCTTTCATCATTAATAATATTAATAGATGGGTTGAAATTCATGGTCGTATTTCTTCAGAGGAAATGATTGGTAAGCATTTTTTTGAAGTTTTTCCCGAGCTGGATAATCCTTGGTTTAACAGAAATTTCAAATCTGTCGTGACTTTCGGAAATTTTTCATTTTTTTCCCAAAAAAGCAGACAAACATGCTTTCCTTTTAAGGCTGTTAATACTTATAAGGGGAATTTTAAAGAAATGCAGCAAAGCTGCACCATGGGACCTTTACGCGATGAAAATGGCCACATAAGTCATGTTTTCATTATGATCCATGATTCTACTGAAATAGAAGCAGCAAACTCTTTTCTCAAAGAGGAAAAAATCAAGGCCGAAAAGCTGGCGCTTGAGGCAAGTGCCGCCAACACCGCAAAAAGCGAATTTCTTGCCAACATGAGTCACGAAATCAGAACACCAATGAACGGAATCATGGGAATGACATACCTTCTCATGGATACCCATCTTGACCCTGAACAAAATGACTATCTCAAAACTATCCAGCACAGTTCAGACGCCCTTCTTACCATAATAAACGACATCCTTGATTTTTCCAAAATTGAAGCAGGCAAACTTGATCTTGAAAATATCAATTTTGATCTTCACAGAACCATAGAGGATGTCACGGAACTGATGACCCCGAAGGCGTCTGAGAAAAAAATAGAACTTACATCCATAATTACGAATGATGTTCCAAGATTAGTAAAAGGAGATCCTGGCAGATTAAGACAAATACTTGTAAATCTTGTCGGTAATGCCATTAAATTCACAGAAATCGGAAGAGTCTCAATAAAGGTTGAGCAGCTTGAATTTAATTCTGAAAATGATGAGAGCCTTCTGCTTTTCTCTGTTTCAGATACAGGAATAGGTATTCCGGCTGAAAAAATTGACAGACTCTTTCAATCATTTTCCCAAGTTGAACTTTCGACAACAAGAAAATACGGTGGCACTGGCCTCGGTCTTGCCATATCCAAAAAAATAGTCAATCTTATGAACGGAGACATTGGCATTACTTCAGAACCTGGTAATGGGTCATGCTTCTGGTTTAAGATATTCCTGTCATCACAATCAAAGAGTTCTCCCGAAATACCTTCAAACCTGCCTGCTGTAAATCTTCACAGCAAGCGAATACTTATCATTGATCCAAATGCAAACAGCAGAGAAGCAATAAGGGATTATCTTGAATCAATAGGATGCTTTTTTGATCAGGCTGAAAATGCGAAAGAATCTCTTTATATCTTGAGGGAATCAAAATCCCTTAATAAACCTTTTCATCTCGCCATAATAAATCATTCCCTGGAAGATATGAAGGGAGAGGATCTAGCAAAATTCATCACTTCAGACAATGACCTTAAAGACACTTTGATGATAATGCTCACTGTTCGTGGTTTCAGGGGGGACGCAAAGCTTGCCAAAGATGCCGGCTTTTCCGCTTATCTTACAAAGCCTATAAGGCAATCCCAGTTTATAGATTGCCTAATGACCCTTTTCGGCAAGAAAGAATCCTGTCATTCCGGAAAAAAGGATTCTTGCGACGAGCTGATTACTATTCACTCACTTTCGGAATCAAAAAAAGAAAAAAAAATCCGCATTCTTCTTGCTGAAGATAATCCGGTTAACAGGAAACTGGTGATCAAAATTATAGAAAAAGCAGGTTATCATGTAGATGCCGTGGAAAATGGCCTTCAGGCATTAGAGGCTTTAAAAATTTACGACTACGACATAGTTCTTATGGATGTACAGATGCCTGAAATGGACGGCTTTGAAGCAACAGAGATGATCAGGTCAGGAACTTCAGGAATCAGAAATCCGGAGATTCATATTATAGCAATGACAGCACATGCAATGAAAGGCGACAGGGACAAATGTCTTGAATGCGGAATGGATGATTATGTGTCTAAACCGATTAAGCCGAATGATCTTTTATTGGCCATTATGGCTTTAACAAATAAAATCTAATCAGACCAGAATGTTACGACTGACATTTTCAAACAATCTATTGAGATTTATCAAAATAATGCAAAACGGAACCAGCTAAAAGCTGATTCCGTTCATAACAGTAAACAAATTAAATTATTGTATCAATATTATATGGTCTGGAGTTTTCTCCGCTTCCTTTAATAGTAATTACAAATGTACTATTATCCTCTATATTTTTATTTTTTATTGTAAATGGAAATAAAGTTGATCCCAAACCTAAACCTGTGCTGTTTGATAAAACATACTTATTTTTATCGATTTCAAAGGTAGTATTCTCGGTTCCATTTTTATTAACGGAGAAAGATATCTCCGTACTTTCTGGCAGAGGGTTGCCATTGGAGTCCTTTACTTCTGCGTAATAAGTTTTTTCAACTACACCCTTCAGATCTATATCTGTTACAGGATTAAGCGACGAATCATATAATTTGATAACTGAAGAGTTAACCGGCTCAGTATGAGTCGCTATTATTACGTTACTTCGCCAGATTCTGATTAGATCTTTTGAGCATAGACCAGCAGCCTCGGCACTGTCTGAGCAAAGCTTTCCGTTATAAATGTTGTTTGGCTGAGCATCCCAGACACCATTCCCGTTATCGTCAATAAACTCATCTACTCCATAGTCATAGCTTGAATCAAAGGCTCCGTTTACCATATCACTCTTGTTGATAAACATCTCACTGAGATTGTCTTTGGAAGGATCCCAGAATGCATTATCATCAGAGTCATAGAGTCCGTTTGAATTCACATCTGTAAAACTCTCTTCTCCAATAACCGAGGCAACAATCGTAATTCTCCCATAGGGATTTTGTCCTGCAAAAACAGATGTATTACCGCCACTTTTCCATATTACCGAACACTGACCGCCTTGAATGGTACATGATGAATCTATTTGTCCCCACTCAGTCCTGAAATTTACTGTCGTTCCATCTGGCACAGGGTTATTGAATATATCCGAAGCCTGAACTATGATTTTCTTTTCCAGGCCAAATGTATCCAATCCACCTATTATATGATTTGAACCCTCCGGGCCCATCACAAATCCTCTGTAAGTTGCCCTGCCTGTACTTATATTTACATGATTAGATATTACTCTTATATTAGAATTCGAATCAAGAGACGCAACTACAGATACAGATGTTGGAATATTTCCTGATATTAGGCTTACCTTAACTTCTCCGTTTAAATCTGTCTTCTGAGAGTGTGAACTCAGTGAAAGTCCGCCAACAGTAGTATTAGTTTCAAAATTTACCAAAGCTCCTGTTACTACGTTGCCAGTCTCATCGATAGCCTTGAATTTCAACTCCGAAGTTTCGGTGAGATCTGATCCGCCCGTCCCTTTTAATGCTATCAGATCGTGACTTGCAGATATGTATTGTAATGATTTTACGCTTGCACTTGTTATTTTAATCTCACTTGAAACAGCCTTTATTGATGTGTTTTCTGATGCAACCGCATTTACTGTAAATGCAGTTATTACAGTCCCAGATGCCACATTAACAGAAATCTCTCCATTAGTATCGCTTGTTGCTGACGTTGCTGATAGAGTTATCCCACCCACATCTGTAGACAGGGATAAGTCAATCTTGGTTCCTGCTAAGACTGCTCCTGTGGATCCATATACCTTGAATTTGAGGGTTGCAGTTTCAGACACGTTTGCGTTACCTGTCCCTTTAAGGGCTATGACGTCACTTGAAACACTTACAAACTCTATTAGACCTGGCTTTATTACTGTGTCAGTGCTACCGTCTGTAGTTTCGTCATCCTCCCATCCACATCCGGAGAATATGAATACTGATATAAACATCAGCATTATTAGTTTTGGTAGAATTCTGTTCATTATCATTTTTATTACCCTTAATTTATATTAAAAGCTCTTAACCCTTCTGTTCAAGTTGCACTATTCTTGGAGTTATGAAAAGAAGCAATTCACTTCTTTCATTATCGGAAAGCTTATTTTTGAAAAGCCATCCCAAAACAGGAATCTTTGAAAGGTAAGGAACGCCCTGCGAGCTGTCTTCTGTTCTTGTCTTAACTATACCGCCAATTACAACGGTTTCTCCGTCATCAACAAGCAGCTCTGTTGTGGCTTCCTTTTTAAGAAATGACCTCGCAAAAGTTTTTGTGTTGCCTGTTATTCCTGATGTTGACTGAACAATTTCATCGCCAATATCGTCTTTCTTTATGACAATGGTCATTGCGATTCTATTATCAGGCGTAACATGAGGCTTTACTGTTAGATTCAGGGTTAATGGCTTAAGTTCATATGTTGCTTTTCCATTCTCATCAATTTCTTTAAGATACGGATATTCAACACCCTGTTCAATTTTAGCTTCTTTATTATCAAGAGTTAGAATTTTAGGTGAAGAAATTATCTTTATGTCTCCTGTTGACTCAAATGCTTCTAATCTTGCGTTAAGAATCATATTATTGCCTGCAATTCGTGTAAAACTCAAGTCAACGAGTCCAGAGGCATTTGCCGGCAAATTTGTTGCTCCCATTGCATAAGTAAATATCGTATCATCACCAGCTTCACCAACTTTGTCAGCAGCATTCCATTTTGTACCTATTTCTCTGGATACTGTATTGGTTGCCTCTACAACACGAGCCTCTATAATTACCTGAGGAGTGACCTTATCAATGCTTTTGATTATATCTTTAGCTTTAGCAATTTTTTCTTTAGTATCAGTTATTATTACCTGATTGTTTCTCTCATCTATGCTTATTGATCCACGCTTTTCTGTTATTAATGATTTCAAATGAGGCATAACTTCATTTTTGGCATTTGAATAATTCACTGTTATATATTCTGTAAATATTGGTTCCAGTGCCTTTTGCTGATATTCCTTTTCAGTCTGAGCCTTAAGAACATCTCTCTTCATATCTTCTTCTTTTTTAAGCCGATCCAGAGTAGCTATTCTTATGATATCAGCATCTTGAGCCATACCAAGACCATTCATCTTAAGCACGAGATCAAGAACCTGATCCCATGGTACAGGCTCGTCCATACGCATTGTGACTTTGCCTTTGACATCACTGTCTATCGCAAAATTCTTTTTGCTTACGGTCTGAATAATTCTGAAAACGTTTCTTATGTCAGTTTCAAAGAAGTCAAGCGCAATTTTCTCGCCGATGTAATTCTTTTTAGTATTTCCAATATCAAAGCCTATATTCTCTTCTTTTGGCATCATACTGCTTTTTGACACCGAAGCCATATTTGGTGCTGCCAGTTTTACAGGATTGACCTTGCCAGCCGCAGGTGAAGTTACTGCTGCTGGAATTTTTAAAGATGATTTTGTTGCTGTTTGAGAACTTGAAACTGCTGGGCTTGTTCCTTTTTCAAAATGAACCGATATAATATTTCCATTCTGTTCAACCCTGTATGGTACCTGATTTCTCATTTCAACCATAAGGGCGGCATCCGAATTCTTTTGGCTCGGTAAAATCTTTTCCACTGCGCTATCAAATTTATTTGAAACAACTGGTTTCTGCTGTTCTGTTGATAGCGAAGTATTTTTAATGGAAAGTTCTATTTTTTTACCTATTGGAATTACTTCATATTTAACTGGGCTTGATGTATTAATCTGTAAAATTGATTTACCAGAATTATCAGAACTAAGATCAATTTTTTCCACTTTGCTTAATGATGATTGCCCGCCTGTTGATGCTACGGTTGAAGCGGCGCCAATTCCTGTTTTCCCTATATCAATAATAAGGCCTTCCGGAGTGGTTATATCTGTAAAATTCTTTAAGGCGTTTGCCTTCGAATCTATGACAACTCTTACATAATCACTATAATTATAATATCTTACTGCATCAGCATAAGGACTGTTCACAGATATTTTCTTTTCTTTGTTCGCGTCTGAGGATATTTTATAAATATCAAAAACTATTCTTGGATTTGGCTTTTCAATAACTGATTTCTTGTAGTTGTCTATCTTTCCATTCCCAACCAGTTTAATTCTGAGCCCATTACCTGTATTTTCAGTTTTTATCGATACAAGCCGGTCTGCATTAGGAGCAGCAGTTACTTTTTCTGTCTTCAGTTCATCTGTTTTATTTTTCAGATTAATTTTTATTAAGTTATCAGACTCTCTGACAATCGAATGCTCAAAATCTGAATTGGCATTTATTTTTATCATTGATGACTGATCTTCTTTTGATTCTTCAATGGCGAGATTTTTTACTACTCCCCGTGACTCAATATTTCTGTCTATTTCTTCTGAAATCAAAGTCTTTGGGAGATAAAGTTCAAGACTGTGCAGATCTTGCTTTTTATTGACAGAGTATGTCAGCCTGGATGTGGACTGGAGCGTTATGACAGATCCTGATTCATCTATCTTCAGCGATGAGATTCTTCTTGGCTCATCACCATCTGATTGTTTAGACGATTGAACATTATCTTCAGATATTCCCGTGTTTTTTGATGAACAGCTCATAAAGAAACTGCTTATCAGCACCACAAATACCAAAGATGTTACCAAAGTAAAATTTTTGTTTTTCATTTGACCGTAGCTCATTAAACTATTCTCCAGTAGGTTTCTGAAGTTTCAGTTCTCTTTCCTGAATGGAAACCTTGCCAAATATATTTTCTATTTCTTCCTCTATAATTACTTTATCAGACAGCACGCTTATTACTTTTCCTGAATTAAGACCTATATATGTGCCTTCATTTAGAACATAGCCTTTCCCATTAGCTTCTTCGACTAGAGCTATATTTCCTGAAGGTGTTCGCGTAATTGCTGTCAATCTTAACCGCCCTATGTCAATTTTTTCAAGTGGTGTGAGGGGCTCTCTCTTTTTCTTAGTGTTTTCAGTTTTTTCTTTATTCTCTTCAGCATCATCGTCTGAAACGAATGGTAAAAAAGGATTTAATTTCCCTGTTGGATCGAATTCTTTATTAACAGAATCATCATTTGTCTGTTCTTGAGCCTTATCATTAACAGCTGTGGTTTTTTCTGTTTCAGCCTGCTGTACAACTTCAGGCTTTTGATCAGGTTTTCCACTTATTTCAGTATTTTCTTGAACATTGATTGGAGTTTGTGATGTTTTATCTTTCACTGTTTCTGTCTGACTCGGCTCTATCTTTTTTTCTATTTTTTTTGATACGGCCTTAGACTGGTCAGTTGATATTTTTTTTGTTTCACTCTTATCATCAGAGCAGGCTGACATAAACAATAGAAAAATAGCAGACAATATTGTTATACACTTGTTTTTGTTTGTCATTTTATCTGCACCTATTTATTTGACACTATTATTTTTTATTTTTAGCATCTTCATTTTTATCGTCTTTAGTTTTCTTAGATTTTTTTGGGTCTTTCGTGTCTTTAACTTCTTCTTTCTTTTCGACAAACTTATAAGTGACAGCTTTTCCAGATGTCATCAGTAGATTTTTGTCTTTTTCGTCACGAATAATTTTTATATCTCTAATATTAACTATTCGATATAATTTCGATATTTTATCAAAAAAAACCATCAGATTTGAAAAATTTCCTTTGATTTTTATATCAACGGGAATTTCAGCAAAAAAGTCTTTTACTACTTCAGGTTTGGGTTCAAATAATAGAAAATCCATTCCGGATTCATTACCTGACTGAGAAATAGCTGAAAGTAACGATGGTATTTCTTTCTTGTCCGGCAACGCAACCATTGATGTCTTGTATTGTGCTTCAGCTTCCTTTATCTCAGCCGTGTATTTAGCATGATACTGAGCCTTGTTTTTTGCCGTTTCTAGACGCGAATCAAATTCCGAATTTTCTTTTTCAAGATTTGTTATTTTTTCAAATCTTGGCATATACAAGCCATAGACAAAAGCAACAATTACTAAAACAAAGGATAAAATACATATTATCATTCTTTGAATTTTTGTTAGCTCTTCTATTTGCTTTATGATTGGCTCAATTATTTGTTCAACTCTATTATTATCTATGCTCATTTTTTTGCCTGATCAGTTTTTTTAGGTTGATTATTTTCAGGTTTTTTTTCGCATATTACTTCAAAATATCTCAGGTCTACATTCGACTCACCTTTTTTTGAACCTTTTGTAAGACTCTGCTGCTTTATCGTTTTAAGATTTATGGCACTATAGAATTTTGATTTTTCGAGATTTTTCATAAAATCGGCCACTGTCTGGTTATCGATCGCAAAGCCCTTTAGCTCTAACGAGGATCCCGAATTTAATTCTGTAAGCCACATTCTGTTACGAATTGTAGCGTTTGACATCTCATCAAGCATTTCAAGAGGTATTTTTCTATTTTTTTCCAAACTTGCAATGACATCCATCTTCATTTTAAGCAGCTCAAGCTGCTTTTTCATCTCATCAACTTCTTTTGCTTTTTTCTCATATATTTTAAGATCTTCTTTTGTTTTTGCTAATTTTGTTTCCAGTTTTCCTATTTTAGTACCAAGCATCATGGAATATACGAGCATGATCAATATAGAGAGTATAAGGCCTAGAAAGAATATTGAAATTTGTCTCCTGATATTCTCTTTTCTTCTAGCAGCCCTGAATGGCAGTAAATTTATTCTTATCATTTGTCATTAATCCTTCTCATTGCAAGGCCCATGCATATTGCTGCCTGCGGTGCCATTTTACGAAGATAGTCGCTGTCAAAGACATCTTCATTAATAATCAAATGACCGAAAGGATTCAGAACAATTACTTCAGTTGAAGTCTGCTCGGACAGAAGTTTTCTGAACGAGGCGATATTTGCTCCTCCTCCGCACACATATATTTTTCTGATCTTGTCGCCTGAATAAGAAGCATAGAAGAAATCCAGTGCCCGGCCGATTTCTGCGCACCAGTCAGATACAGTATTATATATTATCTGATCAACATATTCGGTATCTATCTTGTCACTTGTCTTTTGGCCCGTTTTAATATCTTCTGCGTCAGTTTCAGAGCAGTTTGCTGCGTTCATGATCTCATGATTTATCTGAAAGCCGCCCATGGAAACGTCTCTCATGAATACACTTGCACCATCTTTAATAATATTGAGTGAAAGCTTGGTGGAACCTAAATCAATCAGAGCAACATATTCATCTTGATTTCCATAATTTACTTCAAACACATTCTGAATAGCAAATGCGTCTATATCAACAACACGGGGATCTAAGCCAGCCTCATCAAGAGCATCCAAGTATCCTTGAATGACGTCTTTCTTTGCAGCGGCTAATATTACATTCATATTGTTCGGATTATTTTCGACAGGCCCTAATATCTGAAAATCAAGATTAACCTCTGAAATATCATATGGGATATAATGTTCTGCCTCAATATTAATAACCTTTTGGAGCTCTGATTCTGTCATTGTTTTGAGGCTTATTTTTTTTACTATCCCTGCATTACCTCCTATGGATAATGCAATATTACTTTGCGTAATATTAAATAACTTAAATAATTCTTTGAGATAATTTGATAATTCAGCAGCATTCTGAACGGTTCCATCTTCAATAATACCTGGCGGTATATCTATTGTTCCGAAACGTTTTAGCTGGAGACCATTTTTAGTCTCTGATATTTCACCAGCCTTAATCGTTTTCGAACCTATATCAAGTCCAACTAGATGCTCTTTTTTCTTAAGAAACATATTTGACTCTTCTTTTTGGGGTAGAGATCAAGATTTTAGCTCTATAAAAGGAGCTTTGGATCAATCAAACTAATATGTGGAACGGTATATGTAACAGATAAGATTAATACTTAGTGAGGATTTTAAACTATCAGAGCCTAACGTCAAGATATTTATTAATATTTTTTTTACTGATGTTACATATTGTATTTACTAAACATTAAATAACAAAATATAGATTATTTTATCATATGAACCGGGTTTATTTAGCTCATTATCTTACTAAGGGTGTTTTATTATTACACCCTTAGTAGTCCTTTAACCCGGAAATTTTTCTTTTATGAGCTGAGTATAAATTGAATTATTATTTACTTCCAGGGCTTTCAAAAATGAATTTTTATACTTTTCCGGGTCCTTTAATTCATTATAAGCTATTCCACTATATATGAAAGCTTCGTCTCTGCCCATATAAAGATTTGAATTAGCAATTTTATCAAATGATGCTATTGCTTTGTTATTATCCTTGAGCATGAGATAAGAATAACCAGTGCCTGCTAATGCTATTCTCCCAAGCAGAGGATCCTTGTCAAAATTTTTTGCTGATTCTTCATAAAGCTCTAAAGCTTCTTTATATTTACCAATATTATACATATACGAAGCATACACGATGCCAGATATTTTAGCGGATTGATTAGTCGGAAACTCGCTTTTTAACTGCGTATACTTTTTTTCAACATCTTTTATTGATGTGCCTGTATTTGCATCGTTTTTAATTAATGTCATCATTTCAGTCAATAAGTATGATGCTTTCTCATCCCTGCTTGACTTCATATTAGCATATATTAGTGATCCTGCTATTAAAGCTATGATTACTACAAAGCTTCCTATAATACTTATTCTATTATCAGTGACAAATGAAGTAAACTTATGAATATATTTTTTTGCTGTTTCTTCGTCGATAATAAGATTTTCTGAATCCTTTTTCATTAAAGATCTCCATTCGGTCTATATTATTATTTTTCTTATTCTATCCCAACCTGCTTCAGGTATAACTGCTCCATCAACCTGACAAACTTCATAACCACAGGCTGAAGCAATTCTGCCAGCTTTATTTATATCAAATCCGCTAACTATTCCATAAAGAAAACCTGATGCCCAAAGGTCACCTGCACCCGTTGTATCTCTTGCAGAACCATCTCCCATTGGTTCAATATAGTGAATTTTATCTTCATGGCTGATAAGACTGCCCCTTTTGCCAATTTTAAGAACGCCTATATCAACATTTGCAGACATAATTTTAAGAGATTCTTTTTCATCGGAAACGCCTGTAAAATATTTTGCCTCATCTTCATTAGCAATTAGTATATCCACATATTCAGAAATAAGATCGTCAAGAATATCTTTTGAAGACTCAACCACGGTATAACTTGCAAGATCCAGAGCTATTACTGATCCTGCTCTTTTTGCACATTCAAGGGCCTTTTTTATAAGAGCCCTATTAAAAAGTAGATATCCTTCAATAAAAACTATTGCGCAGTTTTCAAAGCAATTTTCTGTAATTTCTTCAGGTTTTAGTTCTGCTGAGGCCCCAAGGTAAGTAAACATGGTTCTTTGAGCATCTTCGGTTATTACTGAAATAACTCTTCCTGTGGGCAATGATGATTTTATCAGAAATGTTTCAACACCGCTTGATTTAAGCCCATTCTCAAAAAAAACACCTGTCTCGTCATCTCCATATTTAGCTATGAATCTTGCCCTACCACCAATTTTTCCTATTCCATTGATTGCGTTGCAGGCAGCTCCGCCAGGAGCTGTAACCGGCGTATCCAGCAGCATTTTAATTGCATTTTCTATAGTTTCTGAGTCCACAAGCGTCATGCCGCCTTTTGATCCACCTATTTTCAAAAGTGTTTCATCTTTTTCATGGGACAGTATGTCAACCAGGGCCGAGCCTATTCCTGCAATAATGTTTCTGCCAGGCTTGATACCTTTATAATATGTCATTTATTATGGTGCTCCATTTCAGTATCATTATAATAAGGTCTGCATCTGATTTTTTCTGAAAGACCTCTTCCAATGATAAATCTTTTTCCTTCACGGGCTATTACCATCTGTCCTGAAGAATAGTTAGTTATTACTTCTATGCTATCGCCGGGCTTAAGCCCAATATTCATAAGCCTTGTACGGCTGTTTTTGCATCCTGTCAAATCATCAATTATAAGTCTTTCGCCTTCACGTGCTGAAGATAAAACAAAATATGGCATTCTCTTATCCAGACATGAATTGCAGATTCCATATAATTCCATTCTATGATTCAACATGTGAAAACCACTGTTCTTGGCAATCTGAACCTGCAACCTCTCCAGTTCTCTGTTTTCAAATTCAGTTATTTTACCACATATTGTACATATAATATGGTCGTGATGATATCCAATATGCAGATGTTCGTATAATTCTATTCCACTATCAAATGTCCGCTTCTGGGCAAAGCCAAGATCGCACATAAGATCAAGAGTCTCTTTTACAAAGGCATCAGAACGAATTATTCCATCCTCTCCAAGCAGGCATGACAACTCATCTGAAGATAAATGCTTTTCTGTTTTTAAAAAAGTTTCCAGAATACTGTACCGATCTTCATAATCTCCGAATCCGCATTGCTTTAATATATTTTTAAATTGTTCTTTCTCTATGTCGTGTATCTTAAACTTATCAAAAAACATCTAATATTCCTGCATTCTATATTCCGAGGTACGCCTTCTTCACTTCTGGATTTGAAAGCAGCTTATCTGTTGTATCAGCCAGAATTATTTCACCATTCTCCATAACATATCCTCTATGTGCACATTTAAGAGCAAGATTGGCGTTCTGTTCCACAAGAAAAACTGTGGTTCCATTTTCATTGTTTATTTTTGTAATAATTTCAAAGATCTGTTTGATTATTAAAGGAGCCAGTCCGAGTGATGGTTCGTCAAGCAGAAGAAGCTTTGGCCTTGTCATAAGTGCCCTTGATATTGCGAGCATCTGCTGCTCTCCACCGGAAAGGGTTCCACCTGCTTGGGTTTTTCTTTTTTTCAGAATTGGAAAAAGGTCGAAAACATAGTCCATATCTGATCTGATCTCTTTATCTTTTCTCAGATATGCACCCATTTCTATATTTTCAAGAACTGTAAGCTGGGGAAATATTCTCCTTCCTTCAGGGACATGGGAAAGACCCATTGCAACTATTTTTTCAGGACTCATGCAGCTAATATCAATTCCGTTAAAAACAATTTTGCCTGATCTTGAGGCAATAATTCCTGAAATAGTCATCAATGTTGTTGTTTTTCCTGCTCCGTTTGCCCCTATAAGAGTAATAATCTCTCCCTCTCTTATTTCCATGGAAATATTTTTAAGTGCTTGAATATTCCCATAAAATGTATTTATATTTTCAAGCTTGAGCATTTTCTTCTTCTCCAAGATAAGCTTTAATTACAGCCTTGTTTGTCCTTATATGATCCGGATTGCCTGATGCTATGATAGTACCGTAATCAAGGACATATATTCTGTCGGATATATTCATGACCAGTTTCATGTCATGTTCAATAAGAAGTATACTTATCTTGTCAACATCACGAATTTTTCTGATAAGTTCATCTAATTCAAGTGTTTCCTGGGGATTCATCCCTGCAGCTGGTTCATCGAGCAATATTAGAAATGGATCTCCTGCCATTGCCCTTGCTATTTCCAACCTTCTCTGGGCTCCGTAAGAAAGATTTTTTGCAAACTCATTGGCAAGCTCGGCAAGTTCCATTTTTTCAAGAAGCTTGAAACTATCTTCAACAATGGATTTTTCTTCATTCATCATTTTGGATGTTCTTAACAAGCTTCCGAATATTCCTGAATTAGTTCTTGGATGACGTCCAATCATAACGTTTTCAAGAACTGTCATATTCTGGAAAAGTCTTATGTTCTGGAAGGTTCTTGTCATACCAAGCGATGCAACTTTGCTTGGCCTGAAGCCATTCACAGTCACAGTGGATGAACCACCCGGCTTTCTCATTGTCACCTGACCAGCCGTAGGTTTATAGATTCCGGATATACAGTTGAAAAAAGTTGTTTTTCCTGCTCCGTTAGGCCCTATAAGGGCTGTTATTTCACCTTCGAATATTTTGAAATCCACTTCATTGAGGGCTCTAAGTCCTCCAAAATCCATGCATAACTGTTTTACATCAAGAATTGGTTCCATTATTTTCACCGTTAAGGAATTAAATCTTATAAATTTTACGGACGTTTGAAATAAGCCCCTGAGGCCTGAAAAGCATCATTAGAACCATGCTCGCTCCGAATATGATCATTCTGTAATTTCCAAGCTCTCTCAAGTATTCAGGAAGAAGAATAAGCACAAGTGCCGCAATTATTACTCCTGTGATAGACCCCATTCCACCTAAAACTACTATTGAAAGAATAATTGCTGATTCCATGAAAGTGAAACTCTGGGGATTTATAAATGTAGTCTTTGCAGCAAAAAGCACTCCTGCCACGCCCGCTATTGCAGCGCTAAAAGCAAAAGCTGTGAGTTTTGTTTTAGTAATATCAATGCCCATGGCTTCACTTGCAATCTCATCTTCTCTCATAGCCATGAGAGCCCTTCCTATTCTTGAACTCTGAAGCCTGTTTGTAAAAATAATAACCAGAATTGTCAGGATCAGGGCAACATAATAGATATACATTATGTGCTGATATGAATTCAGCTTCATTCCAAAAAACCAGGGACCAGGTATTTCTGAAATTCCGCTTGGACCTTTAGAAAATTCATTCCAGTTTTCGAGTACTATTCTTACTATTTCTCCAAATCCAAGTGTAACAATTGCAAGATAATCACCTTTAAGCCTCAAAACCGGCAGACCAAGAATTATACCAAAAATGGCCGCTACAAGACCTCCTATTGGAAGTGCAAGCCAGAAACCAATCCCTAAATGAATATGAAGAAGCGCATATGTGTATGCTCCAACAGCGTAGAAGGCGGCGTATCCGAGATGAAGCAGACCAGCCATGCCGACTGCTATATTGAGCCCAAGACCCAATATTATATAAAGCATTGCGGTTGTGAAGATAGTAGTCTGATATGGGCCTGCAAAAGGAACGACAGCCGCTAAAACAGCAACTGAAATATAAAAAGCATTTTTCACACTTTTTGTCTGAGCTGCATTGCCTAATAAAACAAATCTGTCCGAACTAGCTGACTTATTTTTCGGACTATTTTTTTTATCCTGAAAATAATTCCATATATATGAGAATAAAAAACCGGCGGCACCTGCAAATAATGCATTCACCCATCTCCAGTTAATAGTATTTTCAATTGTATTTACTTTTATGACTGCAATCGGAAAAGTCAGAAAAACCATCCATAAGGCTGCAATCACTGATTTTTTTAAATATTCGGCTTTTATCATTATTATTATAATCTCCTTTTCAATTTATACCTTTTGAGTCGTTGCTCTTCCCAAGAGACCTGAAGGCCTGAAAATGAGGATAAGAATAAGAAGGGCAAAAGCGAACACATCCTGATAATCGCTGGAAATATATCCTGTTGCAAAACTCTCTGTCAGGCCAAGAACTATGGCTCCAAGAACTGCTCCGGGAATACTTCCTATTCCGCCCAAAACTGCGGAAGTAAATGCCTTTATTCCTGCCATGAATCCTATTCCAAAATTAATCTGTCCCATCTGTGAGGCGACAAGAACACCTCCAACTGCGGCAAGGAATGATCCAAGAATAAATGTAAATGATATTATTTTATTTACTGACACACCAAGAAGCATAGCCATAGTTCTGTCCTGGGCCGTAGCTCTCATGGCTTTGCCTATTTTTGTAAATTTTATCAAAAATGTAAGGGCTGTCATTATTACTGCTGTAAGAACAAGAATTACAAGCTCAACTGAACCAATTATATGTGAATAAGGCTCCCAGAATTCAAATTCAGGTATGACCGAAGGAAAAGGAAGATATTTATCTGTCTGAGCTATAAGGACGTAATTCTGAAGAAAAATAGACATACCTATGGCACTTATCAGGGGAGATAGCCTTGGAGCTTTTCTTAGGGGCTTGTAAGCAATTTTTTCTATGGTAAATCCATATGCAGATGCCCAGATAACCGCAGCAAGAATTGATATCACAAAAACAGCAAAATGATTCAGCCCGAGAAATGTCAGAATTCCAGCAATAATAAGGGCTGTAAAAGCACCAATCATATAAATCTCGCCATGGGCGAAATTGATGAGCTCTATGATTCCATAGACCATTGTATATCCTAGGGCTATGAGGGCATAAATACTTCCTCTGCTCAGTCCACCCAAAAAAAGCTCAAAAAAATATTCAAAACTCATTTATGTTTATTTCTCCGTAAACGGATTAAAAGGGTATCTCTAAAGTATTTTTTCTTTTAAAAACAAGACAGGGGGTTGAGATAAAATCCCAAACCCCCGATATTTTTAACTATATTTTATTTACTTGACCTGCTCTACAAATTTGCCTTTTTCAACCTTGTACATTGATAGACTGATACCAGTAGCATCACCATTCTTGTCAAAGCTTATTTTTCCTATAGGCGTATCTACAGATTCCGACTTCAGAGCTTTTGTTAAAGCTGCAAAATCAGTTGATCCTGCTTTCTGGATAGCGTTAAGAAGTGCAAGAGTTGCTGAATATGCTTGATAATAAAAAGCACCGGGCTCTTCACCATATTTCTTAATATGCTGTTCCCTGGCTTTTTCTGCGAGGGAATTTTTAGGGGTAGATGGGCCTGATGCATATACACCTTCAGCATCTGCTCCTGCTACCTGAATAAATGTTTCATCTTTTAGTCCGTCAGGACCTATGAAATTAACCTGCATCTTTTTCTGACGAATCTGTTTTATTATCTTTGATGCATCTGCGTGATATCCGCCCCATACAATGGTATCAGCCTTTTCATGCTTAATTTTCTGAACTATGGCAGCGTAATCAACTGCTCCGCTTGTAACGCCTTCAAAAACTACAATTTTATCTTTAAAACCTGCTTTTTCAATTTTTTCCTTAACAATTGTTGCAATACCCTTTCCATATTCACCTTTGTCATGAATTATTGCAATCTTCTGTGCTTTAAGATTATTTAAAACAAAATCTGCCTGAAGATCTGCCTGTAAAAAATCATGGGATATTGTTCTGAAAAAATTTGGATAATCACCGCTAAGTGTAAAATCTGGCGCTGTTGCTGAAGGCGAAATACATACAAGATTTGAGCCTTTATATATGCCTATAGCAGCCTTTGTGGCTCCGCTGCATATGTGACCAATTACCGCCTGAACTCCGCTTGTGATGAGTTTGGTTGCGGTATTGGTAGCTATTTCCGGCTTACATGCATCATCTTCTTTGATTAATTCAATCTGTTTTCCGAGAATTCCGCCAGCGGCATTTCTTTCTTCAACAACAAGCTCTGCCGCTTTTACGGTTGGAAGACCATAAGAAGCAAGATCACCACTATGAGCTCCTCCTATTCCTATTTTTATGGTTTCTGCAGCAAAAGCCGGGGCTGAAGCCATAAAAATACATGCAAAGGCAAATACTGCTTTTCTGTTTATTTTCATAAAATAACCAATCCCCCTTGATAATTTGTTTAATAATAATCAAAATGCTGGATATAAATAAAAAGATAAATTTTATGAGTCAAGTACAAAGAAAAATACAAGTGCACATAATTTTTGAATTTTCTTTAATATGGTTATCTGGATGAACAATACGAAGTCTAAAAAAATAGGTTTTGTTGTAAAAAACGATGACAATGCTATCAAAAGCTCTTTGATTCTTGAAAAATGGTTCAATCAGCGCGGTATAGAAATAATTAGAAAAAAAGGTTTGCCGATAAGTGAAAAATCTTCGGAAACTGATTTTATTTGCATTTTTGTGCTTGGTGGAGACGGAACTTTTCTTAGCGCCTCTAGATGGGCAGGTATAAAGCCTTCTCCAATGATAGGTGTAAAATTCGGTGAAGTAGGTTTTCTGGCTGAAATATCCGAAGATCAGATATTCCCTGCTGCAGAAGCAATTATAAATGGAAATTTTACTGTACAACACAGAATAAGGCTTGAAATTACTCTTGTCAGAAATGGCAAAACCATTGTCAGTGAAAATGTTCTAAATGATATGGTTATCAACAAAAGATCACTTGCAAGACTAGCCAGAATAAAGACCATTGTAAATGATTTCAGTCTTACGACATATACAGGAGATGGCCTCATCATAGCCACACCCACAGGCTCAACTGCATATTCCATGGCTGCCGGCGGACCAATAATACATCCATATGTGCCATGCATAATCATGACTCCAATATGTCCTTTCACGCTCACAAACAGGCCTCTTATCCTTCCTGAATTCTCAAAAATAATTCTTGAACCAGAAGAACGCTCTTCAGAACTTATTCTAACGCTAGATGGTCAGGAAGGAATTGATATCATGGCCGGAGATTTAATCTACGTGGAAAAAGCGGAGTATCCTGTTCCAATGATAATGCTTTCTGGAAATGACTATTTCGATGTTCTCAAAAAGAAGCTCAGATGGAGCGGAGGAAGAATTTGATCTAAGTTTTGTGGTCTCGCAAAAAGTCAAAAAAGGCATCGTCCTCATACCGGACTTTATCAGGCATTCAGTATTTTCAAGCGCTTCGGGATTCCGGCCTGCGCCGGAATGACTGAAATAAGACTTTTTGTCACATTAAATGTGGTTATGGTTATTTTTTAAACACCATAACCACATTTAATTTATTTTAATTACAATGACATAGGATAACTTTAAAATATCTGAACATAAAGATAATCCATTTTATCTCGATCTTCTTCCACCACCACCAAATGATCCACCAGAAGGCCTCTCCATTCTGCTGCGCTGACTAAGATCATTTCCTCTCTGTCTGGCCTGGGCCTGGGATTCGAGACTCTGGCGAGACTCAAATGAGTTTCTGTTTGCTGATGTATCTGAAACCTGCCTTGACTGTGTCTGTGCTGTATTAACTTGTGTAGCTGAAGACCTGGCACGGCTTTGGGTTGATGTGGCTGTTGAATTTGTTTTCACGCTCTTTGACTGTTGTCTTTCCACAGACTCCCATCCGTCTCCACTATTGCTGCTCCAGTTGCCTGAATTGTCTTTTTTATAAACTGTGCCGTCTTTGCCTGCATAAACATTGCCCTGTCTGCCCTTGGCCACAGCTCCTTCACTATATTTGGTATCCCACGCAACAGCTCCGGTACCCTTGTTTGTCTTAAAACCTGCGGCAGATCCGTTTGCATTGCTCCTGTAGCCTCCTCTTACAGCTGTGCCTGTTGCAGGATTATAAGCGGCTCCGCGACCAGCAGAGCCATAAGCAGTATTAACTCTGGTTGATGTTGCTCTGGCACCTGTATAAGGATTGTACGCCTGTCTTACTGATGCGCTGCCTGCAGGGCCATAGGCATAGGCTCCTCGAGAATATGTGCCGGTATATGGATTATATCTCGCAGCTGCTCCGGCTCCGCCGTAAGGACCATATGAGACATGAGCTGCACGGTAGTAACCACCATATGCATAGCTGTATCTGGCGCCGCATCCGTAAGAATAATATGCAGGATAAGGAGGATAATAATAGTGGTCATGATCATCTGCTATCATGGCACCAAGGATCATTCCGGCTCCGAACATCAGGACGCCTGTGGCGGCAACATATTCTCCGCTGTATCCTGAAGTCTGGGAGTATGTAACTGTATCAGGAGTACTGTCCTGTACTACAACATATGTTACATTATGCGTCGGATGCGTTGGAGGAATGCTGTAAATCTCCTTTGGAACATTTGTGCATAAGGCCCAAGGTCCATTTGCACTGCTGCTGCTTAACCAGACCCCATTTTCACAACAATAGTAGCTTCCATTTACTATAAAGACCGTATTGGGTGAATTTGTTGCATACTGTACTTTTGTATCAGGTATTGTCTGAAAATTAGGTTCGCCGCTGTATGTAACATCAACCTTTACTGGATCCGACTTTTTAACAACTGATTTTGAAGGTATTGAAGCAAGTAAGACAGCGTCTTTTGCATCGGTTGTTCCAGGAACAGATGATTTAACAAAAGCAGAAGGATCATCATCAGGAATCCTTGCAAAATCAGCTGGAAGATCCTTGCTAGCTGCTGACCAAGGCCCTTGCAGACTAGCAGCTCTGAACCATCTTCCAGCCATAAGAATATAATATTTGCCATCACCAGAGTTAAGAAAAACCGTACTTTCCGAATTTACAACACGAAGCAGCTTTGTACCCTTTATTGGGCTGAAGCTGGTTTCTCCATTTGTTAAAATAAGTTCTGCCGGTTCATTACTTACAAATACCAATGGAGAATTCTTATCAGGTTTTCCAGGAATATTCTTTTGAACATCTATCCAGTTATCATTGGCTGGCAGGGAAGACAATGCTGACGGCAATTTATCAACAGCATTCCATTTTTCGCTTGTAGGATCCCCGCTTTTAAGCCAGCTGCTGCCGTTAAGAAGATAATAATTTTGGTCTGTGGTGTCATAAAATACGTCCCAGTTGGTATTCACGGCAAACATCAGATCTGTCCGGTCCTTTTCAACAGGTTTTAACTCTGGTTTACCCATGAATAATACTAAGATTGCAGGTTTGCTGCTGTAAAAAATCTTAGGAGGATCAAGATTTACTTCAACCGGATGCTGCTGGGTCTGATTTATAGGATCAATATAAGCCATTACCCTGTCAAGTGATATTGTCATTGCGCTTTTTGGTGGAATCAGCTCATTTACTACCTTAATCAAAGCCTCTGCTTCGGCTTCAGATGTGTTCGGAAAACGGATTTCCCTTTTTTTGCTGATCAATGCAACAACTCTGGCTGCCTGGTCAGTAACAGTATCAGCCTCTATTTCTATTACACCGAATTTTTCATTTTTGGATTTACCGGTTTTTAAGGAAATGGCGCTTCTGAAGCCAATATCTTTGTAATCCTTCCAATAATCCACCTGGGGCTGGTATATTGTAAGTACTTTCCCGTTTTTTTCTATAATTCTTGGCCATCCCTGGTCAGCAGAAGGATCACCTGGTGCTGATTCGGAAGAAGCGGCAAAAGATAGCCCTGATACCATCAATGTAAGAATCATAATTATAAGAGTTTTATAAATCTTCATATCCTCTCCCTTTAACCTCAAAATTGTTTCGATTTTACCGGCGTTCAATACTCACAGATTGATATTCTTTCTCTGTTTAATAACTTGAATAATTATCAAAAACCAGTCTACTAATTATTTTCTTTAATTATTAAATATAAAATAAAAGATTATAATAGAATGTATATTTGTGGATAATCTATATAATATATTGTATTTAATGAATTTATTATCAGTTTATTATATTATTGAATTGTTCATATCTCGAACCTTTTGAACAATATTTTTTTTGATGTTCAAAAAACCAGTTATTATTGACATAATAATATTTCAGAATAACGGATTAACAATTATAAGTTCTCATTCCATAATAATACAAATTAATAGTATTATTAAAATATTGAGTCTTTTAATTATTTATTAAATAAAGGAATGGTCGGTTTTAACGGTAACAATGTATTAACAATCAATAAAAAACAGAGTATTATGGGCAGAAAAAAAGCACACAGATATGATGATGTATATAATTTTCCAAATGTTATCAAAATATTTCCAGGTGACGATTCTATCTCGGAAAACATGGAGAGACTTAAGCAGAAAATCTCAGATTTCGAGGATAACATCATTATTGAGCTTGGATGCGGAAAAGGTGAATATACACTTGGACTTGCGAGACGATATCCTGAAAGGTTTATAATAGGAATTGACATAAAAAGTGACAGAATATGGCGGGGAGCAACCAATGCCATCCAGGAAGGACTTTACAATGCTTTTTTCGCCAGGATCAGAATAGAAAGTATTCTTGATTTTTTTCATGAAAACACGGTAGATGAAATATGGATACCATTTCCTGATCCCCAAAGCGGTGAGAGTAAAGCCAATATAAAGAAAAGACTCACATCAGAAAAATTTCTTGAAATATATAGAAAAATTTTAAAGCCCGGAGGCTCTGTTCATCTTAAAACAGATGATGATAATCTTTATCATTTTTCCAAGGAAAGTGCATTGAACAGCGGAGCAAGCCTGATTTACCATACAGACGATCTTTACAATAATAATTTTTATAATATTTCAGATAGTTGTATTGAAATACAGACAACTTTCGAAAAAAAATATTTGAAAAAGGAGAAAAAAATTAAATATATAAATTTCACTTTTTCAGATTTATCAGGCAATAGTTAGAATATACTTTTTTTCAATAGAATCGGGTCTGATGGTCTCGCAAAAAGTCAAAAAAGGAAGGTGTCGTCATGCCGGACTTGATCCGGTATCTTTTTAATTTCAGCCATTTCTGGATTCAGGCCTGCTCTTTTTGCGATATTGTTAAGTCTGACACAGTATGGTGTGAAGCTTGTGCCTTTTTTTAATTTTTGCAAAACGATGAAACATATTTTTAATAATTTATAATCTTTTTGCCGGTTAATTTTTTATCAATAAAATAATAAAGGAGTTAATTTATGAAAATTTCCAAAAAAATTGTCTTATTATCTGTTTCTTTTTGCATGGCTTTTTCTATTTCAGCATGTATGAAAACCAAACAGGCAAGAGATGTAGAAGCAAAGACATTTCTCGTTGACAAATCAATACTGAAAGATGGTGGAGACGGGGAAGCTCTTAAGCGTTATGTTAATCCAAAGGCAAACTTCAAAAAATATTCAAAGGTCATTATTGATCCGGTAATAATTTTCAAACCTAAAAATGCTACAGCAGAAGAACTTGCAGATCTCAAGAACCTTTCATCAAACAGTTATTCATATCTTGTCAAGGAACTGAGCAAGGATTACAAGATAGTTAAAGACCCTGCTCCGGATGTATTAAAAATTCAGACAGCTATACTAGACGCAGATGCTTCAAATCCTGCCATGGATACTATGTCAACCATCCTTCCTTTTGGAGCAGCTTTTTCTGTCATTAAGACTTTTGCCACAGGAAAGCCAAGTGCAGTTGGTGAAATCACCGGTGAAATGAAAATTACAGATGCAGCTACAGGCGAAATTCTTGGGGCTGCGGTGGATCGCAGAGTTGGCGGAAAAGGTATGGGCGGACTTTTCGATTCATGGAATGACGCGAACGCAGGAATGGAATACTGGGCCAAGAAAGTACGTTATGCGCTTTGCACTGAAAAAGGCGCTACCAATTGTGAAAAGCCTGATAATTACTAATATGTTCTGATTTTATTAAATATTTCTTTATAAATAATAAAAGGCGGAACTTATTCAATCCGCCTTTTATTAACCTCATTCAAGATTAAAAATTCGGCCTCCTGGCGGATATGTTTATCTATGATCTTTTTGCACAGCAATTTACAATATACGTGCTCAATAAATTGTTAGAATATCTATTCCAATTCAATAAATGCGTTGACTCATATTAAGGGTCAGAGGCTATTTAAAATAGTTCTTCAAATTAAACTGAATTAATAAAGATTCTATTAAAAAATTTTCGCAATTTCAGTTATTATTTTAACATTCGGCTTTAATAGAAATTTTTTAGAGATGGCCTTTTGTTTAAATAACTCAAAATATTACACCTTCACAGCTAATCCTTACAGTGGGAATTATAAACCCGCTGAGATTTTCCAATCGTTAAAAAAGGAGTTTTAAGATGACAAATATATTTTCGATTCAGGACCAACTGACAGAATATATGACCGACGCCTATCAGAGGTCTGTCCTTTATTGGGACATTATGCGTCAGCGAGGGAATCTGAATCAGGAACAACAGGAAAAAATAGCACCAAACGTACTTCAATTCGAATATGAACTTATTGCAAATGGTAAGACACTGGCTGAACCGGTTAATTACGCTCTTGTCAGAATTGTTCCTCCTAAAGGCGTGACTGTTGATGAAAAGAAAAGACCTTTTGTTGTTGTTGATCCTCGTGCCGGCCACGGACCTGGTATAGGTGGTTTCAAGGCTGACAGCGAAATAGGAGTGGCATTTAAAGCAGGTCATCCATGTTATTTCATAGGTTTTCTTCCAAATCCTGAACCTGGCCAGACCATTGAAAAAATAATGAAAGCCGAGGCCATTTTTCTTGAAAAAGTTATTGAACGTCATCCAAAGGCTGATGGAAAGCCTGTAGTAATAGGTAACTGCCAGGCAGGCTGGGCAATCATGATGGTCGCAGCCACACGTCCTGAACTTTTCGGGCCAATAATTGTGGCTGGTTCGCCTATTTCATACTGGGCAGGTGTGCGCGGAGTCAATCCAATGCGTTATTCTGGCGGACTTCTTGGCGGAAGCTGGCTGACCGCTCTTACTGGTGATCTTGGCAATGGTATTTTTGACGGTGCAGCGCTGGTGCAGAACTTTGAAAATCAGAATCCTGCCAATACTTTATGGACAAAGCAGTATACACTTTACGAAAAAATTGACACTGAGCCTCCACGTTATCTTGAATTTGAGAAATGGTGGGGCGGCCATATTACTCTTAATGCAGAAGAAATGCAGTATATTGTGGATAATCTCTTTGTTGGTAACAAGCTTTCCACAGGCGAAATTATCACAGAAGAAGGCGTTAGCGTCGATTTGAGAAGAATAAGTTCACCAATTATCTGCTTCTGTTCCAAAGGAGACAATATAACTCCTCCCCAGCAGGCACTTGGGTGGATTACCGACCTTTATGGCAGTGTTGACGATATCAGGGCCGCAGGTCAGACCATTGTATATGCCGTACATGAAAATATAGGCCATCTCGGAATTTTCGTTTCAGGCGGCGTTGCCAAAAAAGAGCATCAGGAATTTGCAAGCAATATAGACTTTATAGACTGCCTTCCGCCTGGTCTGTATGAAGCAGTGATGATAATTAAAAACAAAGATACAGCCAATTCTGATCTTGTAAGCGATGATTATATCTCAAGTTTTGAAGCTCGGACACTTGACGACATCCGGGCAATGGGCTGCAATACAATTGAAGACGAACGCTGCTTTGCTGCTGCTGAAAAGATGTCCCAGATAAATCTCGGTCTTTATCGCACAATGCTGCAACCGCTGGTAAAGGCAATATCAAACGAACAGACTGCCGAAATGCTTCGCAAGACTAATCCTCTGCGTTTGAGTTATGATCTTGTATCTGATGCTAATCCTATTTTTAAAAATCTTGAAGCGACCGCAAAAGAGGTTCAAAAACAGCGTAAGCCTGTGGATAAGGATAATATTTTCTGGAAGACCCAGGAAGTTATTTCTGACGGTATTGTGGAAAGCCTGGATTTATTCAGAGTATGGTCAGAAAAAATGTCAGAACAGATGTTTTTCAGCATATATGATAATCCTATTACCCAGGCCTTGCTTGGTCTTAAGGCATCTGATGCACCTCCAAGAAACAGACCAGGACGTGATCCTTTTTATCAGGCACTCGTTAAAAGCAAAATTAAAGAGCTGCGGAACAAGATGGAGCAGGGCGGACCACGAGAAGCCATAATCCGTTCAATTATATATGTTCGCCTTCCGGAAAATGCGCCTGATGAACGTGCGTTCGAGATGCTGAACCGTATCAGAAAAACCTATGCTACTGACATGAGTCTGGCAGAATTAAAGAATCTTATTCGCGAGCAGTTTTTTATGGTTCTAATGGACGAGAAAAAGGCAATTGATGCCATCCCATTATTAATCAAGGGTAATGAAGACAAAGGAGAGCAGATGCTTGATATTGTCCAAAAAACTGTCACAGCCAAAGGCGCTTTAAGCAAAGCCCTGGAAAAACGTTTTTCAGAAGTGGCTAAATATTTCACTCCTGAAAAAGCAAAGAAATAGAACCAAGATAATACCCCCAATGTTGTTGAATTAAGAATTATAATTTAGGTCTGATTAGAGCGTACTTTGTTCGTAATCCGACATAAAGCCAAAAGTCGGATTACGGGATTTATAGATAAAGCATATATCCCTAATCCGACCTACGATTTAAAATCTGTCAATAATTATTCCAAAATATTCCGCCTTGAATGAGCGGATTTTCAATAAGTCATCGGCTGTATTGCTTATCCATAATTGGTAAATTAAGGGAAAAGGTTAAAAATATGGCATTATTCGATTTTTTATCAAAACTGAGGGACAAATTAGGCCAACAGGAAACAGAAGGAATTCGCCCCAAAGATGAATTATGGGAAGCGGTGGATCTTGTTGTCAAAATGAGTCATCCCAATGTTCACTATGTCCCTAATTATCGAAAAAAGCTTATGCCAGCAGTAGAACATACACTTAAATATGCTGACGAGCTGGTGGCACAAATGACGACCCTTGTTTCGATTCATGCTGATTCATGGAATAAAGATCCTTTTCTAAGAAAAATATTCTTAAATAACAGGATGTTTAATAAACTATTCACTGAAAACAAGGCTTTGACAGAATTTTTTCAGAAAACAGGAGCTTCAAGATGTTGTGCGCTTTTGGTTATGGATCGTAAGGATAAAAATATTTTCGGCGCAGAATTGGAAGGCGAAATAATTAACAGGGATGTTCTTAAGACAAGCATCAGTTTTTCCAATCATCAGATTGTTGTGCCCAGTATTTCAGAAGAAGAAACAAGAAAGGAATTATCAACTCGTGCACTGATATTACTTACAGCCCACGCTCTTGAAGAGATCATGTCTATTATTGCGTGGAAAAAAGAAATGGAGACTGAAAAAAAGACCCTTGAGGTCAAATTGCAGATACATAATGCATATATAAACAGCACGAAATCTCTTTTGCCTGATAAATCTGAAACAGATGACGCAAAAGAAGTATCTGAAATAATAGATCAGCTTGATCAGAAAATAGCCGAGGCTCGTGAAGAAATTGATGAACCAGAGGATTATCTGAACAGGGTTACAAATCTGCTTTATCACCCCGAGTTTTTTCTAAAATATGAAGCTGTACGACTGCTTGTTAATGACATGAACGTCATTGTTGAAAACGATCAGCTTGGAAAAGTTGATGAAATTAATTTCCTGGAACTAAGCACTGCATCAGGACTAAAGAAAGCAACAGTTCTTGTGGATTGCAACAGATTCTGATTTTTAAAACCAGACATATTTGACAAAGTCGCAAAAAGTCCGATTCAATCATTACTGCTTCTTATTTTGATAAGCTTATCAGTAATGAATGAAGTCGGATTTTTTATCTGCAGCTTTTATATTTTCTTTATTAATTATAAATTAAAAAGATAATTATAATAGCCTGTTTATTTGTATAAATAATTTATAACCACTTGAATTAAATAAAATTATATACAAAAATTTTAATTTTTTGCTTGTTTATAAGTTTATGGTTTTGAACATGAAAATTTTTTATGTTCAAAACATTGCTTTTAATTGACATTTTCGTTCCTGATTTTAGTTAAATGCTTAATACGTCTATAACCATGCTAAAAAGCATTGTATATAATCTTCAAAATATGCTCAGAACCACCAAAATTAAATAATTTATGAACAATTACTCTGTACATGATAAATATTATAGAAAAATACATAAGGAGGACTGATGAGTGACCGCAAAGTTGCAAGTTCTGTAGCGGCAGATATCAAGGCCGGGATGAAACGCGGAAAAATTGTAACAGCAGATGAGGCTGTTCGTCTGATCCGAAGCGGAGATACCATAGCCCTCGATGGTCTTATGGGTGGAGGTTCGCCAGAAGAGCTTATAGAGGCCATGGAGATAAGGTATAATGAAACCGCTGAGCCCAAAAACCTGACTCTATTATACGCCTCTGGTATAGGCGACAGCAAAGACAAGGGCCTTAATCGTCTGGACAAAGAAGGTTTGCTAAAAAGAGTTATTGCCGGGCATTGGGGTATGACGCCAAGGCTTCAGAAACTCGCAGTGGCTGATAAAATAGAGGCTTACAACCTGCCCCAGGGCGTTCTCTCTCATATGTTCCGTGACATTGCGGCAGGTAATCCCCGCACCATTACGAGTGTAGGCATCGGAACCTTTGTTGATCCTCGTCTGGAAGGTGGCAAGGTAAATTCAATTACCACCGAGGATATAGTCGAGGTTGTAAATTTCGATGGCAAGGAATATCTGGCTTACAAAACCATGCCTGTGCAGGTCGCATTCCTGAGGGGCACGACAGCTGATCTTGACGGCAATATAACCATGGAAAAAGAGGCCATGACTCTGGAAGTGCTTCCTGTTGCCATGGCAGCCAGAAATTCCGGAGGTCTCGTGATTGTTCAGGTAGAACGCATTGCAGACAGGGGCGCACTTAATCCACGCGATGTGAAGATTCCAGGAATTATAGTTGATTGCGTGGTGGTGTCAAAGCCTGAGAATCACTGGCAGACATCAGGAACGTATTATAATCCTGCCTTCAGCTGCGAGTTCAAGGTTCCTGCTGCCAGCGTGGCACCGCTTGAAATGGATGAGCGCAAAATTATAGCTCGGCGTGCTGCTTTTGAGCTAAGACCTAACATGGTTGTCAATCTTGGAATTGGAATGCCTGAAGGACTTGCTAGCGTGGCCAATGAAGAGGGGATTTTTGAATTTCTTACCCTTACGACAGAAACCGGCTCTATAGGGGGCATTCCCTCTGGCGGTAAAAATTTCGGTACTTCGACCAACATGGACTGCATGCTTGATATGCATATGCAGTTTGATTTTTACGATGGCGGAGGGCTTGATCTTGCCTGCCTTGGGCTTGCCCAGATGGACAGGCACGGAAACGTCAACGTGAGCCGTTTCGGCCCTAAACTGGCTGGTTGCGGAGGTTTTATAGATATCAGCCAGAATTCGAAGAAAATGGTTTTTGCAGGTACTTTTACAGCAGGGAAAACCAAGGTATCTGTTGGTGACGGAAAACTGAATATTATCAATGAAGGCGGCCTGAAAAAATTCGTTTGCGATGTCGAGCAGATTACATTCAGCGGTGAAACTGCCAGAAATAATAATCTTGAGGTTATCTATATCACGGAACGCTGCGTATTCAGACTTACCCAGGAAGGCGTAGAACTTACAGAAATAGCGCCCGGAGTGGACCTGGAAAAAGACATTCTGGCATATATGGATTTCAAGCCCATAATAAAGAATCCGAAGTTGATGGATGAGAGAATATTCATGCATCAGCCAATGGGTCTTAAAACAGATCTTATAAGCAAACCAATATCCGAGCGCATGTTATATAACTCCGCAGATAATACTTTTTACGTTGATTTCGAGGGTTTCCAGGTATGCTCAGTAAAAGACATAGAGGATATAAGCGCCCAGGTAGAATCTATTCTGGCCCCACTTGGCCGCAAGGTGAACGCCATTGTAAATTATGACAATTTTTTCATCATAAAGGATCTGGCGGATGCCTATGTCGATATGGTCAAATCAGTAGTTTCCAGATACTATGAGAAAGTTACTCGCTACACTACCAGCGCTTTCATCAGAATGAAAGTGGGAGAGGGTCTTAAGGAGCGGGGAATAGCCCCGCACATCTACGAATCCAGGGAAGATGCTCGTAAAAAGCTCGAAGTTTAATGATGGGATAGATTATAACCAGCTATGCCCTGCCTGATCAGGCAGGGCTTTTTTTATTCCGGTTCATCATCTTTTTGACCCATGGCTGATCCAAGACCCACAACAATAAGTTCAAACGCAAATACAATCTGAATCATTGTAATCACTTTTGCCAGGGTCGTTTTAGGATGAATATCTCCATATCCAACTGTGGCCATGGTGACTGTGCTGAAATAAAGAAAATCAATTACGATTTTAAAATCAGGAATAAAGCAGAGTCTGTCTATTCTGCTGTCCTCTTCACTCCATCCGCCAGCCGGAGCAGGAGTATCGATGCCAGTATATGCCGCGCTGTTCGAAAACAGGGCCACATAATAATGTATTACTGAAAAAGCAAATGCTGTTGCAGCTATTAGCTGAACCATTTTCAAAACATTTGATGTTCTGTTTATTACCGTTGCTGATTTTATAAAGGATCTCAATGCGAGATAAATATAGTGAAGCCATATTAAAGCAGAAACAAGACCAAAAGACATTCTGAAAGCCATTGAAAGCATTGTGCGTAGTACATCTGTCTGGAAAAAAGGACCTGATATTTTTAATATAAGAATCATGAAGAAAGCTAATAAAAATCCGAGCGCTATCATTAAAATGCCGTAACTGAAAAAAAGAGGAATAAGTAAGGACGGATGTTTTTTCAGGGACGCGATCATTTTAGAATCAACAGATGAAATAATATTTACGATTTTAGAGGTCATTTTAAGCCATCTCACTGAATATGTTTTCAAATTTTTGAATCACTGTTTTTAGCTCAGTTTTAATAATGAACAGCCCATAAGTGTTAGACATTTCAAGGGTTGGTGTGTTATTAAGCAAAGTCAAAATCCATGTAAAGCTAATTCTGATGGTCTTACAAAAAGTCAGAAAAGGTCTTTAACGTCATGCCGGACTTTATCCGGCACCCAGTTTTTCAGATACTTCTGGATTCCGGCCACAATTTTAACCTGGTCAGACTCCTACGGAATGCCTGAAATCTCGGATTTTTTGCTATTTTGTCAATTCTGAATTATAAGAACTAATCCATTCGCTTTATTAAGATTACTAAAATCAATGAAATACTGCATTTTGAAGTTTTAGAATATCTGTGTTTTCAGATAAAGAACTTGATGTCAGTAAAAACAAGGAGAGATTGATGGGATCTGTCGGTAAAAAAATATTATTTTTTATGCCTTTTATAATTGCTGTTTGTAGCGGCGTTTCATTGGCTGATACGGACAGCTACAACAAATGCATGCTTGAAGAGATGAAAAAAGCTGATGGTTCAGCTTCAATTGAGTCAATTCGTTCAAAATGCTCAGTATATCTTGATTCTCCTGCCAAAGTTCAGGAAGAAGCAAAAAAAGCTGAAGAAGACAAAACTTCTGTTATTGATAAAAGGCTTGAAAAAGAATCAACAACAATGGAATCGGCCTTTGTTCTTACTCCCTACAGACCTAATTATGTAATGCCTTATACTTATAATCCTTCCAAGAATGCGGCTCCTTTCGGTCTTGAAGACGATGATGTAAAGGATGAAGAAATAAAATTCCAGATAAGCGTCAAATATCTTCTTTTTGATAAAATATTCAAAGACAATGGCGACTTGTATGTGGGCTATACTAACCAGTCTTACTGGCAGGCTTATAACAGCGCGGCTTCAAACCCTTTCAGGGAAACAAATCATGAGCCTGAGACATGGCTCCAGTTTAAAACAGATTATGATATCGCTGGAATAAAGCTTGGTATTGTTTCAGTTGGTTTAAACCATCAGTCAAACGGAAGGGGAATGGCAAACTATAACGGATCAAATATGCCGGCCATATCAAGAAGCTGGAACAGGGTTTTCATGAATTTTGTTTTTGAAAAGGGAAACTGGGTAATGGCTTTAAAGCCATGGTACAGAGTTCCTGAAGAAGATGAGGACGACAATAATCCTTCCATAGAAAAATATGTTGGATATGGAGAGTTGAAAACCGGGTATAAATGGAAAGATCATGTATTTACCATGATGCTCAGAAACAATTTAAGGGAATCAGGAAATATGGGCGCTGTTGAGCTTGGATGGAGTTTTCCTCTTTACAAGAAGCTCAGAGGATATGTGCAGCACTATAACGGATATTGTGAAAGTCTTGTTGATTATGATGCATCTTCCAATCGTTTTGGAGTTGGTATAATGCTCTCTGATGCACTTTAATAATAGTTGATTTTTGAGTTTAAATTTTTAAAAAAATCGCCGCAAAAAAAAATAATTTAATTATGCTTGATAATATTAACAAAGCAAAAAAGGGGAAGTAATTATGAATTTGAAAAGAAGCTCTTTTTTTGGGTCAAAAGCAAATATACGGCTTTTGATATTCACACTTACGGTACTTATGTCTTTATCTTTAATTATGGGATGCGATAAAGACAAAAAAGCTGCTGCTCCTCCACCACCGCCAGAAGTCAAAGTATCGAAAGTTCTTCAGAAGACAACTCCTGTTTACAAGGAATTTGTCGGTCAGACCAGAGGTCAGACCGAAGTTGAGATACGCGCTAGGGTTGAGGGTTTTCTTGAGACAGTAAATTTTAAGGAAGGATCTTTTGTTAAAAAAGGTCAGCTTCTTTACACCATAGACAAAAAGCCCCTTGAGGCAAAACTTGATCAGGCAAAGGGAAATCTTGCCCAGGTAAATGCCGCGTTGTCAAAGGCCCAGCAGGATGTAGCGAGATTCAAGCCCCTTATGCAGCAGAACGCTATACCACGACAGGATTATGATACCGCCGTTTCCCAGCAGCTTGCGGCAGAAGCAAATGTACAGTCAGCAAAAGCTTCTGTTGACCAGGCCCAGATCAATCTTGGATATACATCAATTTATTCGCCTATGGATGGAATTATAGGGAAGACCGAAGTAAACCCTGGAAACCTTGTTGGTAGCGGTCAGAAAACACTTCTTACGACAGTTTCCACAATAGATCCTATCCATGTAAGAGTTTCAATCAGTGAGAATGATTATCTGCTTTTCAGCAGAAACAGAAAGCCTGAAAAAGACGCTCCTAAAAAATCTGATATTGAAATGATTCTGGCAGATGGCAGTGTTCATAAATATAAAGGCGGTATTGCTTTTGCAGAAAGCACAGTTGACGCCCAGACAGGAACCCTCATGATTGAACTTGCTTTCCCTAACCCTGAAAAGCTTGTCAGATCAGGACAATACGCAAAAGTTAGGGCAGTAGTCGCAACAAAGGAAAATGCCATACTCGTTCCGCAGCGTGCTGTTCAGGAACTTCAGGGAACTTTCACCGTGGCGGTTGTTGATAAAGACAATAAGGTTGAGCTAAGGCCTGTAACTGCTGGTGAAAGGGTTGGAAATCTCTGGATAATAGACAAGGGACTTAATCCTGAAGACAGAATAATAGTTGAAGGCCTTCAGAAAGTTAAGCAGGGCGTGACTGTTAAAGCACAGGAAGTTAATGTGGAAGAAGAGCCTGCTGCGGCTGCAAAGCCTGAAGAAACAGCCCCTCAAAACGCTAAAAAAGGGGAATAAAACATGAGTAAATTTTTCATAAACAGGCCGATCGTGGCTATGGTTATTGCCATACTCACCGTCATGATTGGCGTCATTACCCTGGAAAAACTTCCTATTGAGCAGTATCCTCAGCTTGCTCCGCCAGTTGTGCGTGTTGAGGCCAATTATCCCGGAGCAAATGCGGAATCAGTTGAAGAGTCGGTTGCAACGCCTATTGAACAGAAGATTAACGGCGTTGAAAACATGATCTATATGAAGTCATCCAATACAGGTGACGGCAGAATGCTTCTGGACGTATCCTATAGCGTTGGAACCAATCTTGATAACGCCAACATGCTGACCCAGAACAGAACCACCCAGGCAGAAGCGCGTCTGGCCCAGGAAGTTGTTCAGCAGGGTGTAACTGTTTCCAAGATGAATCCAAGTATTCTAATGCTTGTGTCCCTCTATTCTCCTGATAGTACAAGGGACGCGCTATTTCTTAACAACTATACCATGATCAATATAAGGGATGCTTTATTAAGAATCCAGGGTGTTTCAGACGCCACTCTTTTCGGAGGGTCAGAGTATGGTATGCGAATATGGATAAGGCCTGATACCCTAAAGAATTTCGGGCTTACGACCACCGATATAATGACGGCCGTAAAGGAGCAGAATGCCCAGGCTCCGGCTGGTCAGATAGGTGCGGCTCCTTCAAAGCCTGATCAGGAGTTTACATATACAGTAAACGCACCTGGCAGACTTACGACTGCTGAGGAGTTCGAGAACATTATCATAAAATCGACCGATTCAGGCGCCCAGATAAGACTGAAAGACGTGGCAAGGGTAGAACTTGGAGGTGAAAACTATAAGGCATTCAGCCGTCTTGACGGAAAAGCTGCTTCTGTTCTTGCCCTTTATCTTCTTCCAGGAGCCAATCAGCTCCAGACCGCAAATGGAGTTTATAAAGCCTTGGAGGACATGAAGAAATTTTTTCCTGCTGGCGTTGATTACAAGATTGTTTATGACACTACCCCGGCAATTACAGAATCTCTCAAAGAAATTGTAAAAACCCTTTATGAAGCGATCATACTCGTTATCATAGTTGTTTTTGTATTCCTTCAGAGCTGGAGAGCGACACTCATACCAATTCTTACTATTCCGGTTTCTCTGGTTGGTACATTCATCTTTTTTCCTCTGTTCGGATTTTCAATAAATACACTCACAATGTTCGGGCTGATTCTAGCCATCGGTATTGTTGTTGACGATGCCATTGTTGTTGTTGAGGCTGTAATGCATCATATCGAGCATGGAATGCAGCCAAAAGAGGCGACTCTCAAGGCCATGGAAGAAGTTTCAGGGCCTGTTATAGGTATCGCCCTTATCCTTACCGCAGTTTTTGTTCCTGTCGCATTTATTGGCGGTCTCACAGGAAGGCTTTATCAGCAGTTTGCTTTAACAATAGCAATATCGGTTCTTCTTTCCGCTTTCAGTGCTCTTACGCTGAGTCCTGCTCTTTCGGCGCTTCTTCTCAAGCCTCATACTGGTGCTTCAAAAGGACTTCTCGGAGCTTTCTTCAGAGGGTTCAACAATATTTTTGACAGATCCACAAAAGGCTATGTCAAGATAGCGGGCTATATGGCCAGAAAAACCATTATAAGCCTTGTGCTACTGGCTTGCGTTCTTGCTGGTTCGGCTTTTTTCGGAAAGGCGCTTCCAAAGGGCTTTGTTCCGAATGAGGATCAGGGGATATTTCTTGTGAATGCCCAACTTCCAAACGGAGCGTCCATTGAAAGAACCGACAAGGTAATGAGGCAGATCGAGGGTATACTCAGCAAGACTCCTGGTGTTGAAGCCGCCAATGGTATTGGCGGTTTTGGTGTAATGACCAACACCTTTAACCCTAATTATGCCACCTTTTTTGCCAAGATGAAGCCATGGGATGAAAGAACCACTAAAGAGGAAAGCCTTCGAGGTATACTTGGTCATCTTCAGAAAGAATTTTCCAAGATTTCCGAAGCTATAGTATTTCCTTTCATTCCTCCTACAATATCGGGTTTTGGAGCTTCCGGAGGTTTTAACTTTATTCTCCAGGACAGGAGCGGCTCGCTAAGCATCGATCAGCTTGGGGTTCATACCAGCAAATTTCTTGCCGAAGCCAGGAAAAGGCCGGAACTTGCGAATATGATTACTCCTTTTGACCCTAGTGTTCCGCAGATAAAACTGGATCTTGACAGGGAAAAGGCAAAGAAACTTGGCGTGCCGATCAACGATGTTTTCACAACACTCCAGGCAATTCTTGGAGGATCGTACATAAACGACTTCAACCGTTTTGGACGTCTTTACAGGGTTTATATGCAGTCTGAATCTGACTACAGACAGAAGCCGGACGATATTAAACAGTTTTATGTAAAAAGCAAAACAACCAACGAAATGATTCCATTGTCAACCCTTGTAAAGATAACTCCTGTATCAGGTACGGCCCTGACCACAAGATTCAACCTCCTGAGATCGGTTGAAATATTTGGCGCAGCGGCACCTGGGTACACATCAGGACAGGCAATGGCAGCGCTAGAAGAGGTTGCTACAGCTGTACTTCCTCCTGAAATGGGATTTACCTATTCAGGTATGTCTTATGAAGAAAAGACAGCACCTTCATCTGTTCCGACATTTATCATGGCTATTGTTTTTGTTTTTCTTCTGCTTGCTGCCATGTATGAAAGCTGGAGTTTGCCGTTCAGCGTACTTCTCGCCACTCCTACGGTTGTGCTCGGGTCATTGCTTGGAACCTGGCTGATGGGACTTGACAACAACGTATTTGTTCAGGTTGGCCTTGTAATGCTCATAGGTCTTGCCGCTAAAAACTCAATCCTCATTGTTGAGTTTGCAAAGATGAAGAGCGATGAAGGAAGTTCACCAATGGAAGCTGCAATGGAATCAGCCAGACTCAGATTCAGGCCGATTCTCATGACCGCATTCGCTTTCCTTTTTGGTGTAATTCCACTCATCCTCGCAAAGGGATCAGGAGCTGCATCACGAATAGTAATGGGCGTCGCGGTTTTCTCAGGAATGCTTGTGGCAACCATACTTGGTGTTTATCTGACTCCTTCGTTTTTTGTAATGATGGAAAAATTGTTCCCGAAAAAGAAAAAAGCAGAGGAAACCCCAGCTGTGACCCATGGAGGGCATTAATTATGAAACGTTTTATAAGATTCTGCCTGCCTCTGGCTGCAGTTATGACTTTGTCGGCCTGTGCTGTCGGGCCTGATTATAAAAGACCTGAAATAGAAGAACCTGAAAAGTGGAGTGTTTCAGCAAAAGAAAGCCAATCCCTTGCTGATCTGCCCTGGTGGGATGTTTTCAAGGATCAGAAGCTTGCGGATCTCATCAAGGTTGCCATTGATGAAAACAAGGATATACGAATAGCGAGTGAAAGAGTTGAGGAAGCAAGGGCTCAGTTTGGTTTCACAAAGGCGGATTTATTCCCGAAGGTTGACGCCAGAGCCTCTGCTGGTACGTCTGAACCTACGGACTATGGTTATGCACTTCCTGGGGAAGCTATGGGAGATAAATCTGACATTTATTCCCTTTCTGCAAATCTTTCATGGGAAATAGATATGTTCGGACGGCTCAGAAGGGCAACAGAAGCCCAGAAGGCTGTTTTTCTTTCCACAGAGGAAGCAAAGAAAGCGATAATGATATCGGTTGTAAGCAGTGTTGCCAGCGCTTATTTTGAACTGCGTGATATTGACAATCGTCTCGAAGTTGCAAAAAGAACCCTTGAATCAAGGCAGAGTTCATCCAAGCTGATAAAAACCAGATTCGAGGGCGGAGTTGCTGCTAAAATTGATTATTACCAGGCTGAAGCAGAGGTTTACAGAACCAAGTCCATAATATCAGATCTTGAGAAGCAGATGCGCATCAAGGAAAATGAGCTTTCTTTCCTTCTCGGCAAAAATCCGAGGCCAATCATGAGAGGAAAGATTCTTAAAGATCAGCAGGTCGTTCCTCAGATTCCTGCTGGTATTCCTTCTGCCCTTATTGAAAGAAGACCTGATATTCTTCAGTCTGAACAGGAACTTGTGGCGTCAAATGCAAAAATTGGCGAATCCAAGGCAATGCTCTTTCCAAGAATATCCCTCACAGGCGGTTACGGATATGTGAGCAGTGATCTTGGCGAGTTGACCGAAAGTCCGTCAAGCAACTGGAATATAGCCGGTAATCTTGTGCAGCCGATATTTGAGGCCGGAAAGAATCTCAGGAGAATAGAAGTTTCTGAAGCCCAGCAGCGTCAGGCTTTGTTAAAATATCAGAAGACTATTCAGCAGGCTTTCAGGGAAGTTGAAGATTCACTGGTATCATATCAGAAAACAGGTGAACGCCAGCAGGCGCAGACAGGAAATGTCACCAGCAACAGGGAAGTCCTTAAGCTTGCCGAAAGCCGCTATATAGGCGGTGTTTCATCTTATCTTGAAGTGCTTGATGCCCAGCGTTCACTCTTCAATTCAGAACTTGATGAAAGCCAGTCTGTAAGGGATCATCTTGTTTCACTGGTTACTCTTTACAAGTCTCTTGGTGGCGGATGGCAGACAAAGGCCGACGAAAAGAGGGCTGAAGAGACGAAAGCTGTAGAAAAAGCTCCGGCTGCTACTGAGGCACAGGTGAAGAAATAGTAGTTGTTTAAATAATAAGTTTTAAGACTAAGCGGGGAATTTTGAAAAAATTCCCCGCTTTTATTTTGCAAAATCTATATTCGCAAATGAGCGTTTTATTCCTTTTCGGTACTTCACTGAAGGATAACCCATGATAACAAACAGTCCTTCCCTGCTTTTTGATCTTATCCCGTTACGTTTCCTGAATTTTGCTGCTCTTCTTCCGTTTTGAATCATGGGATGAACAGCGCCAAGCATGCATGTTCCAAGTCCAAGAGACTCTGCCGCGATCATGGCGTAAGTGGCGGCAACTATCGGATCCGCAGGATCACAATATTGAGAACCGTAAAAATACATAGCAGCCGGTGCATCGTAGTTAACAACATTAACGCCCTGTTTCATTTTCTCTGTGTATATTTCTATACATGGCTTTACAAAGCCTCTGAAAAGTTCGTCGTTTTCTTTTCCCCAGAATGGTTTCATAATATTCAGAAACCAATCCGAAACAAGCCATTTCATGCCTTCAAGATATCGGCAGAAATCTTCGGCAAATGCTCTGATCTTTTCCTTTGAATCAAAGACAAGCACGTTTACATCGGATGGAGGAAGACCCATAGGAGCTGTTTTTGCTGCAGAAAGAACCTTTTCTATAATCTCTTTTTCAACTGGAATATCCCTGAACTCTCTTATGCTTCTTCTTTTTTGGAGCAGACCGAATAAAGAATCAAATCCTGCTGCGTTTTTTGCGTCACAGAGATCAAAGAGGTCATCCGTAGACATGCATCGGCCCGAAATTTTTATGGCTCCTTCTGGGCATATAGCCATGCAGTGTCCGCAGGCCATGCATCCGAAAACGGGATTATCTGAAACACAGGCTTTTTTATCTTTAAGTACAAGGCTGAAATCCTTGCATACTTCTATGCAAAGAGCGCATCCCTTACATAAAGTCGTATCTACTGTAATAATGGCATTTTCTGACGTTCTTGATGTTGGTATTGCCATTATTCAGATCCTTTATTTAGACTCTTAGAAATTCCATTTCAGAAAATTAAGAAAAATGATGAGGATGACAACAATAAGACAGACCGGATATGATATTTTTTTAAGTCTGTTTGTCAGTTTAGAAACCCTCTCGTCGTTTTTCATTCCAACGAAACAGGAGGCTATAGCCAGAATAACCGCCGCCGCAGCAAGGATTGAGTCCTTTACAGGATCATTGATAAATTTCATTCCTATGAGGCAACCACTTGCAGCCCATAGCAGAATGTCAGCCGGAGCAAGGCTCAGTAGCTCGCGCCATTCGTGTTTATTCATGATTATCCCCTGTATTTTGTTTAAAGAATCAGAAAAAGAAAAGGTATTATTAAAGAAGTAGCATTTAACTTGTTTTACGCCTTTTTTGGCTTGCTTCTGAGGATTATCTTACTGTAAATTGCTTATCAAATAATATACTTAATGCCGCCGCAATTATTGATATATTTTATATATTGAGACTCTATGCTTTGTCCAGACAGGAATGGAAATTTATAATGCTTAGTTTAAATCGCAACATAATGAAGTTTGGCTTTTTTCTTTATCCGCCTCGTTTTTTTGTCCAAGCCAATCCTCAGAAAGCGAATAAGATTGTTTTTGTAGGTTTCTTCATTGTTGCCCTGATACTAATGGATGTCAAGGTCCATGCCGGAGAGATTGAACCAAGAAGCTACGTCAATACTCCTGTTGGAATTAATTTTCTCATTGCCGGTTATGCTTATTCGGAAGGAGGTCTGTCAACAGATGCTTCGTCTCCTCTCAAGGACGCAGAAATCGAAATGCATACAGGAATCCTTGCTTATGCGAGGTCTCTGGATATTTTGGGCAAATCAGGAAAAATTGACATTATAGTGCCTTATTCGGATCTGTCAGGAACCGCTATGGTCAATGAGGAACCAAGAGAACGAAATGTTTCCGGGTTCAATGATCCGAGGTTTCGTTTTTCTGTCAATTTACTCGGCTCCCCTGCTCTGTCACTTAAAGATTTTGCCAATTATCAGCAGGATTTAATTATTGGAACCAGTCTTCAAGTGTCCGCGCCTCTTGGTGACTATGAATCTGAAAAGCTTGTCAATATAGGAAACAACCGTTGGTATTTCAAACCAGACATAGGAATATCCAAGGCATTTGGGCCTGTTACCCTTGAGCTTTCCACAGGAGTTCTCTTTTTTACCAGGAATGACAATTTTTTCGGTGGTAAAACACTTGATCAGGATCCGGTTTGCACAACCCAGCTTCATGCAACATATCTTTTTGGTAAAGGTATATGGGGTGCCTTAAGCGGAACCTATGATTTTGGCGGCCAGACTACTGTGGACAAGATTGACAAGAATGATTCGCTTGACAATTCGCGCCTCGGAGCCACTCTCGCCTTGCCTGTTAACAAGAACAACTCGATCAAGCTTTATGCAAGCACCGCAATTTACACACATTCCGGCAATGACTACAACCTTGGCGGAGTTGTCTGGCAGTATCGCTGGGGAAGCGGTTTGTAAGCTTTTGCGAGCAATCGGGTTTACTGCTGACTGCCAGGCTCTTCACCCATGACAATAAGGGCAAATGATTGCTTGTCCTTATAATCTATGCATGTGAAACCATTATGATACTCTTCTTCAAGGGCCTCATCCATAAGACTGTGTGATGTAACAGACACATTAAGATTAAAAGTACCACCCTCCTTTGGAACTCCTGAAATTATGAGTTCACGGTCAGTTTCTGAGATATAGAGTCCGTCAGGCAGATATCCGTCATAGGAAAATTCGTAATCATAGAGATCGTCATTGGGATTGTGATCTATTCCAGCCGTAATTTCAGCCCTGTAATATACCCCAACATCAGCAACCGGAAGCCTGTCAGTATATATTGTCATCTCGTATGCATTTATGGCGCATCTTGTGACGCTGTCGCATCCTATTAAAAATAGTATTGGGAGTATGGCCATAAAAGTCAGGAGGCGGATTTTCATGGTTTTTGTTTCCTTTGTTTAAAAGAAATGACTTTTAGCAAAGTGTAATACGGCAAGGGTATTGAAAACAAGAAAAACATGCTTGGTGATATGGCGGGATTTTCATCCCGCCATACTTATGCTTGATATACTACATAAATAAATCTCTAAAAAAGCGATCTGAGAAATTTACAATTTTAGATTTATGATCGAATGTTTTTGAAATATTGGTCTGCCTACATCAATCATAAATCCAAATTCCTGACGTCGGATTACGGACAAACGTTAAATATCAGTCCAATTTTTTCAGCAGCTGGTTTGCAGCCGTCAGAAGAGGGTCCCATACAGGCCCGAATGGCGGAGCATAGGCAAAATCGCATCTTTGAAGATCCTTGACAGTCATTTTTGCGTAAAGAGCTGTTGCAAGGGAATTTATTCTGTGGGCTACGCCCTCTCTTCCTATCATGACACCGCCTAGGAGCTTTCCTGTTTTTTTGTCAGCCACCAGATTTGTCCATATTCTCGTGGCACCAGGATATGAATGGGCCCTTGACCTTGTTTTTATCATTACCTCAACAGGATCAAAGCCTTCTGCCCTTGCCTCTTCAATGGAAAAGCCGGTTCTGGCAACAACAAGCTCGAATATCTTGAAAACAGAAGTTCCTGCAATTTCCGGCATATCAGCGTCTTTCCCGCAAACATGATCGGCAACTGTCCATCCGCCTCGGTTGGCTGTCAGAGCAAGGGCAATCCATGTGGGCTTTCCTGTAAGAACATGAAATGCCGTGGCGCAGTCACCAGCAGCGTAAATGTCAGGATCTGATGTCTGCATGAATCTGTTTACGAGAATTGCTCCTCCAGGGCCGAGCTCGAGTCCTGCATCCTTTGCCATGGAACTGTTTGGTCTCACTCCTATGGCAATGACAATCATATCGCCTTCAAAGGTCTCTTTAGGACAGATGGCCAGCAGTTTTCCGTCAGGCGACATTTCAATTTTTTCTGTATTGCATCCTGAATTAGTGAAAACGCCCTTGAAATCGATTTCCTGCTTTACGACTGCGGCCATTTCAGGAGGCATCCAAGGCAGAAAAACACCGCTCCTTTTGATCATCTTTACTTCTATGTCAAGTTCCCTGAGGGCTTCCGCCATCTCAAGTCCAATATATCCGATACCGAGTATCACAGCCTTTTTGATATTTTTTTCAAGAATATGATTTTTGAGCCTTCTGCCATCTTCAAGTGTTTTGAGAGCCATTACACCAGGAAGGTCAAAGCCAGGAAGATCAGGTTTAACAGGGCTGCTTCCTGTAGCGATGAGAAGCTTGTCAAAAGGAATCGTGAAATCAGCTCCGCCTTTTGTCACTCCTGAAACTGTTTTAGCTTCACGGTCTATGGACGTGACACGTCTGCCTGTCAGCAGATTGATTCCAAGAGTCTTGAAATCATCAGCCTGTCTTACTGTAAGATCATCCATATCCCTGTCAGGATCTGCAATATTGTAAGGCATTCCGCAGGCGCTGTATGAAACGTCTTCACCTTGCTCAAGAACAGTCACGTCAATGGACGGATTACTTCTTTTTGTACGGCTTGCAGCGCTCATTCCTGCCGCGTCTCCGCCTATTATTACAAATTTCATTGTTTCCTCCTTTGCCTATATTTAGAAGCCGGAGCCTATAAGAGAATCGATAATTCTAAACTTCTGGATAATCCCTATTTGTCACCTGTCAGACGCCTTGAGCCTTCAATAAGAGGGTGCCATCCGAATGTGAGGGAAACCATGAAGACATCCATGCGAAGATCATCAGGAGCGTCATCATTGATGGTCGATTTATAACCGAAGGTTAGGTTCATGTTTTCGTTGACGCTATAACCAAGCGTAAGTCCCATACCAAAATTATCGAGTTTTTCACCTGAAATTCCATTAATGCTTGCTTCACCGCCATTATACCAGGTGGCATCTATGGCTCCCCATAATCGCTCTGTCAGATCGCGCGTTATATGAGCGTCCAACTGGAAGAGTGGATCAGTCTCCATCTTTTGTCCGACATAGTCATCGTTGTCTCCGAAAAGCCATACCGCAGGCAGCAGTTCCAGAGTCGTGCGTCTACCCGGAACCCAGGATCCGAGCTGCCAGATGACAGGCATTCCCAGGCGTCCATACCAGCGGTTCTGTCCCAGGTTTAACGGCTGGCTGTTGTCATATTCGCCGATCGGTGCTGCAAGGTCGGCGAGCAGGTCGACAGAGAATCCAGGTTCATAGCGCAGGGCATCGGGGATGTTCATTTGCGCAGGTGGCCCTATCATGTTTATGTTTATTTCGAGCATAGGATCACCGAACCCGTTGGTTGATTGGTTCGTTGTCTTTCCGGCCACAGTCACATCACCAGATATTCGACCCATTGGCATTATGACTGCTGCCATGGCAGCGTGATCGAAAAGAGGAAAGGTAAATGCGAACCCTGGCAAAGCCAAGGTTGCATCGAAGTTAGCTCCAGGAGTCACAGTATGCGCAAAGTCGAACGGATTAGTATTTCCGCTCACAGACTCGACTATGAGCGGCACAGCACTTGCTCCTGACAGTGTCTTCCAATAGAAGCGCGCCGGAGCCTGGGCCTGAACATATATGGGGGAAAGTACGCCTATGGCAAGCAGCGTTATGGCGGTTAAACGTAACCATGCAATCGGCTTAATCGGGCTTTCGTTATTTTCCATGAGATGGACCTCCTTATTAATTATCTGAGTAATTGTCGAATTGGCAATACTCTAAGGTTTTGGATCAGCAACCATATCCTTTGGCGGTATAAACTGTTTTTTGTAAATAAGCGGCGGGAAGCCAGCGTCGTCCGGAACACGCTGAGGAAGTTTATCTTCCAGGGTCTCAAAAACGGAGCGATTCGGCAGAATAACATTATTCGTCCGTACATAGTTTTCCCAGAGCGAGAGCATCGACTTCACCTTGTCAGGATGATCTGCTGCGAGATCCTTTCTCTCTGCCGGATCAGCCACAAGATTGAAAAGTTCCCATTCGCCCTTGCCAAAAGGCTTGTATTGCCAGCGCAGCTTCCAGTTTCCCTGGCGAACCGCACGGTTGCCGAATATTTCCCATGCGAGGTAGTCCTGCTCCACGCGAGGTGATTCGGTCTTGCCTGCAAGCATCTGCGCCCATGATTTCCCGTTGAGCAATGGTAACTCACGTCCCTCATAAGTCTTAGGATAGCTGGTTCCAGCGATTTCGAGCAGCGTAGGCATGATGTCGCCTACCTGCATAATGCCATGATTGATACTTCCTTTGGCCCGTTTGACTGCCGGTCCGCTTACTATGAGAGCATTCCTGATTCCGCCTTCCGCGAGCCACCCCTTGTACTGACTGAATGGAGTCATGGATACTTGCGCCCACATTGGGCCGTAACTGACATATGAACCCGGATCACCCCATGCATTGGGATGAGTCTGTGACCAGTTTATGGCAGAGAAGAGAAAATCCCGGGTGCCCGGCGTACCAGCTATCTGTGCGAAAAGGTCGTTCCCCTCTGCTCCGTTATCGCCAAAAACGATGAAGATCGTATTCTCGTACTCGCCTGTTTTTTTAAGATAATCGATGAGCCGACCTATGTGGTAATCAAGGTTTTCCATCATGCCTGCATAGAGTTCCATCTTTTTGCCGAGTATTGCCCTGCTGGCCGGAGCGAGCACAATGGGATCGGGAAGAAACCACATTCTCTCGGCAAGCTGTGTATCCTTCGGCATGATGCCGAGTCCTATCTGTCTCTTCAGTCGAGCCTGACGAATCGCATCCCAGCCAATGTCGTACTCGCCGACATGGCGAGAGCGCCATTCCTTCGGCAGATGATATGGATCGTGCGGTGCCTGGTGGGAGACATAGGCAAAAAAAGGTTTTCCATCAGCACGGTTATTATCGATGAATCCAATCAGCTTGTCAGTATATGTCTTTGTGGCATAGTAATCATCGGGAAGTTTATTCAGATAATGTCCGTCCTCTGTGAATACTGACTGTGGCGATGCACCCGTGAAATTTGTCATGTCCCAGTAACTTCCAGCGCCGTCAAGCAGCGAGAAGTCTCTCTCAAATCCACGCGCAGCCGGTATCTGTGCAGGTGATTTGCCGAGATGCCATTTGCCGACCATATAAGTATGGTATCCCGAGTCTTTAAGCAGCTGAGGCAGCGTTGTCACCCGATTATTCAGATAACCTTCGTATCCATCCACACCACGCTGGTTGGGAGCAGTCCACTCATCCATGTTGCCCAGTCCATTCTGATGTGTATCGACGCCGCTCAGCAGCAAAGACCTGGTGGGGGAACAACTTGCCTGGGTGTAGAAATTCGTAAAGCGTACGCCATCCTTTGCCAGCGAGTCAAGGTTGGGTGTCTTGATTTCGCTGCCAAACATGCCCATGTCAGAGAACCCCATGTCATCGCCAAGAATCAGAACAATGTTGGGCCTGCGGGGTGTATCTGCTGCAAAGGCTGTAGATGATGCGGTCAGAAGCATGGCAATAAAAAGAATGCCCAGCATTCCTGGAAATCTAAACACCGTCTTCATGCTCCGCTGACACATTCGAGACAGGTAATCATCTCCATTAACCTTTTGTTCCCATATGCAGGAACATGTCCAGATCCAATTATTTCCTGATCGGGCCAGATTCTGTTTCATTTCATTGCTCCTTTCCCTGTTGTCTTGGATACTGCTTTGATATTTCTTTGAGAAGCATTTCGGCATCTTTGTGCTGAGGATACTCTTTTAAAATTCTGTTCAAGGTCTTTATTGACGCTTCTTTGTCACCCTTTTGGTTCAGATAAAAGGCAAGGGTATAAGCATATTTAGGATCATGGGGTCTGAGTTCGGACGCTTTCCTGCACCAGTCCACAGCTTCGTCAATGCGGTCTTTTGCTGTTATGATGCACAGACTATAGGCTGCCTGGGCCATGTTGGGATCAGCGTCAAAAGCTTTCTTCATATATTCTTCTGCCTCTTTAAGCTCCTTTTTCTCCGCCTTTAGAAGCCCCATATTGAAGTTCGCTGCGGCATTGTCTGGCGACAGTTTGAGAGCCTTGTAAAGGGATGCCTCTGCTTTGTTATTTTCTCCCATCTGTGCATAAGCCATGGAAGTGTTCACCATGGGCATGATTACCTGGGGATCAAGTTGCAGCGCTGTCTGATAAGATGCAACGGCCTTCTTTGCATCACCCTGGTCTAACAGATAATTACCCATATTATAATGGGATGTCCACTGGTCAGGCCTTGCTGTTATGGACGCTATGTATTCATTATTGGCTTTTTTGAGCTGAGATTCATAGGCCACAGGTACACTTTTTTTAGGAAAAGATGCGATCCCGGCTGCGGCCCGAACCCTCACCAGCCTATACTCGTCTTTTGACGCCACTATAAGGGCCTGAAGGCTTTCGGTGGTCGGCATGAGCCCCAGAGCCTGAACAGCCGCACCGCGCACGAGAGGCGACGGATCCTTGGCTGCCGAGAGTAATGCATATAAAACATTTTGATCCTGAACAGGCTGAATGAGCCTTATAAGCGAAGTGGCAAATATTTCATCGTGCTTGGGATCATTGATATAGGAGAGCATCTCCGGAAGCTTTTTCCAATCCCGTTTACGGGCCGCATCAATAAGAGCCGCGCGTTTCAGCACCGGCGCCTGGTAATCATGTGTGCGCCATTTGCGAACGGTCTTGTCAGCCCAGGCAGCATCTTTGTCAGCATGGCAGAGATTACAGGCATTCGGTGATTTATAGGCGACCGTAGACGCAGGTGTCGGAGGCAACATGGAGTGATCGCTCCGGTTCATCCTTGCAAATGATGTCATGGGCATGTGACAGGAGATACACTTGCTGCCCTCGCCATCTGCTGCGTGGTGTGTATGAGCCGCAGGATCTTTTATCTTGTCTTCATGGCAAGGCATACATGCGTCGTTGAATTTTTCCTTCTTGAATCTATATCGACCGCTGGATGTATGACAATGCATGCAGTCGATTTTGCCGGACTTGAAGCACGGACTCATGCTCCATGATGTTAGCGTGTAGTTCTCTCCCAGGTCACGGCCATCCGGATAGAAGTCAGGATCCTCAAGGGTCACGAGATCGAAATGATCATAGAATTTTTCCCCTGGCTTTGATTCGATGGTGAGTGGGCTGGCTTTAGCGTGACATCCTGAGCATAGATCATTCCTCTGGGTTTTCGTCATGGTCTTGGTACTGATTATTTTCGAGTCCGGCAATGGCTGGCCAACAGGAGCGGCTTTTGCAATTTTGTTATGCTCTATTGAAGATCCGTGGCATGTCTCGCAGTTAATGCCAGGTTCTGCCCAGGTTGTATGGTAGGTGTCGCTCAATAGATCATAATTTGTCGAGAGCTGGCTCACATGACAGCCGTAACAGGCGGTATTGAATGTATATTGGTATTCCTTCCAGTTGATGGATTGACCCTGTTCTCCTCCAGGAAAGTGGCGAATGCCGCTGGCGACGGTGTCGAACCATTCCTTTTTGTTGACATCATAGGCAATGGGAAGTGTCTGGAGTCTGCCTTTATCGAGAAGCGTCAGGAAATAATAAACGTTTTTTCCGCCGAGGACATGTTCTATTTTGTAATTCTTTTTACCTTTAGGGCCATTTTCGGTGACTTCTCCGTTTTTCAGATCACTCAGGTAGTTGTTACCGTTTATAACGATCCCAGTTTTTTGTGGTGCCAGTTGTTTTTCCGCAAAGTCAGTGGTGTAAGGCTGCATGGCAAGTCCGTGCCTGGACGAAGACCAGAGTTTATAAAATTTTTCATGACATTCCAGGCAACTTGAAGAACCAGCGTATTTAGGCTCCTTGCCAGGATCAGCTATCACAGCCATTGATAGCAAAAGGCTTATTATTAAGATACTCGCAGCTATTTTAAAGCAGCTTATCTTTTGATCGTAATATTTCATTTATATACCAATTAGATATAGGCATTTAATAATAGGGATGACAGGCGTCACTGTGCGCTTTATTGCTCCGGTGGCATAATATGTAAATTTTGAATTCCATGTTGTTGCTTAATTTAGAAGGAACCACACTTCAACTTTTTTATATATTTAATCACCGGAGCAATAACTTAGACAAGCCACTTTACAAAAGCGGCTTTACTGGCTCTTCACGGAACTCAGCGTCTATCTTTCCAGTTCCACCATTTGAGCTTTTCAGGATCATGTTCTTTATTTGAGGCAAAATATACCGCACATCTGAAAACATAAAGCATACATCTGTCTATTTTCTGGTCCCTTAGTATGCAGAAGTCTTCATAAAGTTTTTCAGGATCCTTTCCCTTCAGGTCTTCAATTCTTTTTATGCCGAGATCAACAAGATCAGACGCTATGCTTTTCCCCACACCCGGGATTTTAAGAAGCTCATTTTTCATATTATCTGTAAGTCTTGTAATCAATGCCGTATCTGTTCATCTTGTAAGAAAATTTGCGCACAGTGGTTTTCAGCATGTTAGCTGACGAGCAGACATTGCCCCTTGTATTTTTCAGGGCGTCAATAATCATTTCAGCTTCAAGCTTTGCAACCGCGTCCTCGAGGGAGCCTGACGGAAGTGTGTCTGTATCGCTGCCGGTTTGTATGGTCGGAGGCAGGTGATAGCTGTGAATCACGCCTTCCTCGCAAAGAAGAATGGCTCTTTCTATGCAGTTTTCAAGCTCTCGGACATTGCCGGGCCAGTGGTATGACATGAGCATGTTTATGGCCGGAGTTGAAAATCTTTTGATATCCTTGCCATTTTCACGCGCGTATTTTTCGAGAAAATGATCTGCAAGAAGCAGAATATCAGTCTTTCTTTCCCTTAAAGGCGGAAGATATATTGGGAAAACATTGAGCCTGTAATAAAGATCCCCGCGGAACGATTCATCCTCAACCGCTCTTTCCAGATTTTTGTTTGTAGCCGTAATTATTCTGACATCGCATTTAATGGTCTTTGTTCCGCCGACGCGTTCAAATTCCCTTTCCTGGAGAACCCTGAGAAGCCTGACCTGGACATTATGGTCGATGGCTCCGATTTCATCCAGAAAAAGAGTTCCGTTGTGGGCAAGTTCAAATTTTCCTTTTTTCTGCTGAACTGCTCCTGTGAAGGCGCCTTTTTCATGGCCGAACAGCTCGCTTTCTATGAGACTAACAGGAAGAGCCGCGCAGTTGACCTTGATGAAAGGCTGTTTTGCCCTGTTGCTGTTATAATGTATGGAGCTTGCGACAAGTTCCTTTCCTGTTCCGCTTTCCCCCCTTACAAGAACTGTGGCATTGCTTTTTGAAACCTGGGCCACCATCTGGAAAACTTCGCGCATCTTGTTGCTGTTTCCGACAATATTGTTTATGCGAAATTTGCTTTCAAGCTCGTTTCTGAGGCGTTTATTCTCGTCGTGGAGTTTTTCCTTCTCGAGTCTTATTTTTTCAAGGTTCTTGACATGCTGGGCAAGCATGGCAGCTAGAACACAGAGAAGCTCCACCCCTGCGTTGAGTGAATATGATACGTCATACACCCTGTCAACGCTCAGCGCGCCTATAACCTGATCGCCTCGCTTGATTGGAACACATATGAAAGAATACTCGTGTTCGTTTTTGCCGCTTCTTCTTGATGCGGTCTTGTTCAAAAAAAGAGGCTCGTCACTTATTTTGGGAACCGCAAATGGTTTTCCGGTCTGAATAACCTTACCGGTTACACCTTCGCCAACCTTGTATTTTCCTTTTTCCATTGCTGTTCTGGTGAGACCATGGGCAACCTCGATTCTTATCTCGTCTGTCATGGGATTAAGAATTGTTATGGTTCCACGTTCAAATTCACCCTGGGTTGAAAGAATATCAAGAACCCTGTACAGGGATTTTCTCAGGTCAAAGTTCTCATTCAGAGCCTTGCTTATTTCATAGCAAATGGTTATGTCTTGTACGTGTTTCATTATTTAAAGCCTTTCGGGACATGATGAAATCATTAATTGCCCATTTTGGCGCAATTTTTACAAATATGTAAACACATTTTTCTAAAACAGCAAATCAGTATTCTAAAAAATGATTCTTCACATAGATATGGATGCTTTTTTTGCCTCTGTGGAACAGAGAGATAATCCTGAATTAAAGGGCAGGCCTTTAATTGTGGGAGGTGTCTCAGGCCGCGGCGTTGTTTGTTCGGCGAGCTACGAGGCAAGAAAATCAGGCGTAAAATCTGCGATGCCGGTTTTTGAGGCCAGAAGACTTTGTCCTGATGCTATTTTTGTTCCGCCGGACAAGGAAAAATATGGAATAGCATCCAAAAAGATAATGAAGATACTTTGCTCATTTTCTCCAATTGTGGAGCAGGTTTCTGTGGATGAGGCTTTTCTCGACATTTCAGGTCTTGAAAGATTGTTTGGGAGCCACGTCGAAATTGCCATGAAGATCAAAAAAGAAATCATGGATAGAGAAGCTCTCACCTGTTCCATCGGAATATCTCCAGTACGTTTTCTTTCAAAAATTGCATCTGACATGAGAAAACCAGACGGCCTCTTTATCATAAAAAAAGATGATGTCGAAGTTTTCATCAATAATCTTCCCCTTCGGAAGGTTCCCGGAGTCGGAGGAAAAACCCTTGAAATTCTTTCTGTTATGGGGCTTTCAAGACTTGGTGAATTAAGGAAAGCTGACAGAAGAACAATAACAAAAAAATTAGGCCTTTCAGGAGAAAGGCTGATTGCCCTCTCAAATGGTATTGACGAGCCTGTTTCATGTTCAGGGCCAAAGAATCATTCCGTCAGCAAGGAGATAACGCTCGAAAAAGATGTAACTGACAGAGAATTTTTGAAAAAAGCCCTTATGGCCGAGGCTGATGATGTTTGCAGGGAGCTTAGGGACAAGAAACTCAAGGGCAGAACTGTCAGCATAAAAATAAAGACAAGGGATTTTTCCCAGATAACAAGATCAAAGACCCTTGCTTCTCCAGTGAACTGCACCCGCACAGTTTATATGACCGCTTGCTCTCTGTTTGCCGAATACGAAATAAACACACCGATCAGGCTTATTGGTGTGACAGTATCAAATATTGTTTCAGAATCTGCCCCTGTTCAGGGATTGCTTTTCAAAGACAGGAAAGGGGCTGATGAAAAATGGTCCAAGATAGATAAGGCGCTGGACAGAATTTCAGACCGATTCGGTGATGCAGCAGTAAATCACGCCTTTTTTTCTGAAAAGAGTAAATAATATCATTTTTTTTAGGTCATGCTTTTTGGTTGATTTATTGAGCTCATCAGGATTAGTTTTATATGGTATCTTTGCGACGATATTTATTGCACCGCTTATATTAATCGAATCAAAAAGGAGGCCCAGATGAAGAGTTTCATGGAAATGGTAAAGGGAAGAAGAAGCATTCGAAGATTTCAGGATAAACCTGTTTCTGATGAAGTTCTGAATGAACTTTTTGAAACCGTGAGATGGTCTCAATCATGGGCCAATACCCAGTGCTGGGAAATTGTGAATGTGAAAAGCCCTGAAAAAAGGCAGATGCTTCAGGATGCAATCAAAAAAGTGAGTGGGAGAAATCCTTCCCTAAAGGCTGTTATTGCTGCCCCTGTTCTTCTTGCGATGTGTGCCAGAAAGGGTACATCAGGATATTATGATGGCAAGCCGTCAACAAAATATGGCGACTGGCTCATGTTCGATCTTGGAATAGCGACCCAGACCCTCTGTCTTTCAGCTCACAGCCTTGGCCTTGGCACAGTTGTTGTCGGGCTTTACGATCATGACACAGCAGCTGAAATCCTTGAACTCCCGGAAGATTATGCCCAGGTTGCACTTATTCCCCTCGGCTATCCTGACCAGTCTCCAAAACCACCTGAAAGAAAGGTTTTAGCCCAGTTTCTTCATACGGATGTATTCAAAAAGTCGTGATTATTTCAGTGCGGACGTGGCCATGCTCTATTTTTTGTATTGTTTTTGGGAACTATACAATGGGCGTCCCTCAATCAAATAAGATTGTGGCTCTGCCTGATTTTCAGTTAAGAAGTGCCTTTTATGGTTAATTTGCCATCAAAAAAGGGTGATGCGTAGGTCGGATTAGGACGCCCTTTGTCCGTAATCCGACGTTAAGCCGAGTGCCTCCGGCGGGTCGCTTTTTGTAAAAAGCGGCTCGCCAAGGCTCCGTAACTGAAAATAATACAGGTCTGGTAAAGCCATGCAGAGATGTATGGCTTTATTGCCAATACAGCGTGCGATTGGTATTCTTGGTCTTGTTTAGAAAGGAGGATTTATTAAAATTCTATTTTTTCAGACAAAAACAGTTTTGTTAGCATTTGTTATTATGCTTCTTTTTCCTTTTCAGGCATTAGCGGAAACAATGACAGAGGCCCAGAAAATAGAAGCTCTGATAAACAAAGTTGAACGCCTCGGAGACGCTGTCTTTATAAGAAACGGAAAAGAGCACACGCCAAAAGAAGCTGCGGATCACATGCGCCTCAAGCTTGGAAACGCCGGAGCCAGAATCAAGACAGCCGATGATTTCATTAAATACTGCGGAACCGGATCATCCATGACGGGGGAGGCTTACAAAATTAGATTCAAGGATGGATCCGAAAGGCTGTCCGCCGATGTTTTGAATGGTTTTCTGGGTGATATTGAAGCGAATAAATGAAGGCATTTTTTGAAACCAATATTGCTGAACCAGCAAAAGCCTGATTCCTGTCATTCAGGCGCAGGCCGGAGTCCAGAAGTGGCTAACATAACTGGATGCCGGATCAAGCCCGGCATGACGCCGACGCTATTTTTAGATTTTTTGCGATTTCATCAATTTTGAGAAAGCTAAGGCCCATCCTTATAATTGGAAACCGGATTATTGCATATCGGGCAGGTTTCCTTTGGAAGCTCCATTACGGTCGAGCCGCATATAGTGCATATGTAACTTCGGGAAGATGAATTTTCTATGGTTCCGGCCACCATTCCAAAGAGGATATCAGACTCTGTGGCGGATCTGATAGTCTGGATTATCTGCCTGTGCTGCTTTTCAGACTCCCATGTAAAAGTAAGGGCCTTTATGGCGGACTCATTTCCCTCTATCTTCATTTTTTCAAGAATCCCCGGATATATCTGGTCAATATCCTGAAGCTCTCTGTCAAGCGCTGTTCCAAGATTTATTTTGGTATCAAGTATTTTTGTTTCCATATTCTGTGGATCTTTGACCTCAACTCCAAGATCAGAAAGAATTTTTTTCATATTGCGGGCGTGGATTGATTCGGACGTTGCAATGGCCACAAAAAGCCGTGCAATATTAGGGTAATTTTCAGCTTTTGCTTTTTCAGAAAAAGCCATATAGCTTTTTTGAGCCCGTGATTCCTTCATGAAAACCATTTTAAGGCCTGAAACAGTTTCCGGATATAATGGCTGGGCCTGTGCAAGGAAAAGAGGCAATAAGACAAACATGATTGAGAAAAGTAGTATTTTTATCTTTAGGGCCTGCATTTTGATCCTTTCAATGCCTTTATAATTTCCAACGCTGCCTTTGCAGCCTTTACATCATGAACCCTGACAATATCAGCGCCGTTCATGAGCGATGACGTGACTACTGCAAGGGTTCCTGCTTCCACCCTTTCTATTCCAGTTTTAAGATCTGTTCCAAGTATCTTCTGGATGAATGATTTTCTGGAGGGGCCAATAAGAACCGGCGCTCCAAGGGTTTTAAAATCAGGAATAGCGTTGATTATGGCAAGATTATGTGAAATGTCCTTTCCAAAGCCTATGCCTGGATCAAGTATTATGCTTGATTTTTCAATGCCGACTTTTTCGGCGCTATCCATCATGGTTTTCAGATATGCCATGATTTCTGAAACTACGTCATCGTAAAAAGGGTCTATCTGCATTGTTCTTGGCTCGCCCTTCATGTGCATGAGGATGACCGCTGCATTTGATGACGCTGCTGTAGAAAGCATTTCAGGGTCAATGGTCATTGCGCTGATGTCGTTTATTATCGACGCTCCAGCTTCAACAGCAAGCTTTGCGACTTTTGATTTTATGGTGTCTATGGATATAGGAGCAGAAACTCTTTTGCTAAGTTCGTAAATAAGGGGAATCACCCTCCTTATTTCTTCTTCCTCGCTTACTGCTTCAGCAAAAGGTCTTGAGGACTCTCCGCCTATGTCGAGTATATCTGCGCCTTCATCTTCGAGTCTGAGGGCATGTTCAACAGCTTTTTCGTTATCAAGAAACTTGCCTCCGTCTGAAAATGAATCAGGAGTGACATTAACGATACCCATGATTAGTGGGCCGCTTGAAAAATCCAGAGCAAATCTTTTTATGACCGTTTGTTTTTTAGTTAAATCATTCATATTTATGAGAGTCTATTTTAAATGCATAGTTCAAATATTTGGTTAAGGTCAGGCAGAGTCTGTGTTTTTTTATTATCAAGGCTTGCATAAAAAAGCCCTGATAGAAGGTCACATAAATGTCAGTAACTATCTTCAGGGCTTTTCTATCATTATTATGGTGCTTAGCCATTCGGCTTGAGCACCTTTTATTTTAAGGGAATCAGGCTGTTTCTTCAGGCACTTCCGGAGCTGTTTCCTGAACATTCTCAACAGGTTTTTCTTCTGTCTTTATGTCAATGATATCTTCATCATATTCATAGGACTTTGAAAGCTCAATTCCTGGCTTCATTGAAACTATGAGAGCGTCAAGCTCCTGGCCCATGACGGTTTCTTTTTCAAGAAGAAGGTCTGAAAGCTTGTGAAGTATGTCAAGGTTGTCGTTAAGAACTTCCTTTGCCTTGTCATAAGCCACATTTATCAAACCGGAAATTTCTGCATCAATATATTTCGCTGTTTCCTCAGAATAATCCCTTTGCTGATGAATTTCCTTTCCAAGGAAAACCTGCTCTTCGTCCTTGATATAGGCAACAGGGCCAAGTTTGCTCATTCCCCAGTTGCGCACCATTCTCTGGGCGATTGCCGTCGCCTGTTTGATGTCGTTGGCGGCTCCAGTGCTTATGCGGCTGAAGATAATCTCTTCTGCAGCTCGTCCGCCAAATGCTACGCAAAGCTGGTTTTCCAGCTGATCCTTGAATCTGAAATCCCTTTCATCAGGGAAAAACCAGGTGACTCCGGCAGCGCGGCCACGGGGAATAATTGTAATCTTGTTGACTATATCGGTATGGGGAAGAAATCTTGCAACCAGAGCATGTCCAGCTTCATGATATGCGGTGATTTTTTTGTCTTCCTCGCGGATTACTTTGGATTTTCTTTCAAGGCCCATGTAGACCTTGTCCTTGGCATCCTCGAAATCTTTCATTGTAACTTTATCCTGATTTCTCTTTGCGGCAAGAAGGGCTGCCTCATTGACCATATTTTCAAGATCAGCGCCGGAAAAACCAGGAGTTCCCTTGGCAAGAGCAAGAGAGTTGGCGTCTTTGTCCACAGGACTTTTTTTCATGTGTACTTCAAGAATTCTCTGTCTGCCCCTGATATCAGGCAGCGGAACCATAACCTGACGGTCAAAACGTCCTGGCCTTAAAAGAGCAGGGTCAAGAACATCAGGTCTGTTAGTAGCAGAGATCAGAATAACGCCTTCATTTGACTCAAACCCGTCCATTTCAACAAGGAGCTGGTTGAGGGTCTGTTCACGTTCATCATGCCCGCCGCCAAGCCCCGCGCCTCTCTGGCGTCCTACAGCGTCAATTTCATCTATGAAAATAATGCAAGGAGCATTTTTTTTGCCCTGGGTGAAAAGATCCCTAACCCTTGAAGCTCCGACGCCAACGAACATTTCAACAAAATCTGAACCGCTTATGCTGAAAAAAGGAACTCCTGCCTCGCCTGCGATTGCCCTTGCGAGAAGGGTTTTTCCTGTTCCAGGAGAACCCATGAGAAGAACTCCCTTTGGAATTCTGCCTCCAAGTCTGGTGAATTTTTTTGGATCTTTAAGAAAATCGACTATTTCGGAAAGCTCTTCTTTTGCCTCGTCAATACCTGCGACATCTTCGAAGGTAACCCTGGCAGCCTGATCCGAAAGAAGTCTTGCCCTGCTTTTGCCGAAAGACATGGCCTTGCCGCCGCCGCCCTGCATCTGGCGCATGAAGAATATCCACACACCAACGATCAGAATAACAGGAAGCCACGAGATGAGGGCAGAAACAAACCATGAAGTTTCAGCAGGAGGCTTAGCCTTTACCGGTATTTTCTTTTCCCTGAGAGTTTTGATCAGATCAGGATCATTCGGAGCATAGATAGAGTATTTTTTCCCGGTGTTATCCTTGGCTTTTATTTCGTTGCCCTGAAGCTCCAAGCCTGTAATCTGACCGCTATCCACCATTTCGATGAATTCGGAATAGCTTTTTTCAGTCTCTGCTATTGGCTGGGTATTAAAAATGCTGTAGAGCAAGATCACCATAAAAACGATGACAACCCACAACGTGAGATTTTTATAGAACGGATTCAAACTTGTCCTCCTGGGGTTTTATAGTCTGTGGGCCATCTCTTGTTTTGAGACTCCCTGTTATTTAAGCTTAACATAGCGACAAAGTACAATAGGATTTATACTAATCATCTTTGTGAATTAGGCAAGCAAAACTTGCCAACAACAGAATTTGCCGACAGCAGGATTTGATTGAATAGCCTCTGATATTTATAAGTAAAATCAACCCTGATAAAAGATTTCAGCTACTATATAATTACCTCCGGAATCCTTCAGTCTGAGCTTTTCAGATATCCTTTTCCCAAGAATCCAGAGAACTGTATCTCCTGATTCCATTATTGCCTGAATTTTTCTTTGTGATTCCGGTATCTTCAGATCCATGAGGAATCTGAGTACTGTTTTGGATCCTTTCATGCCCATTGGATTGAAGCTATCACCCGGCTTTGTGTTTCGAATAACAATAGGCAGCTTAAAGCTATCTTTTTCAAAGATTATTTTATTAGCTCCGGAAAGCTCGGACGGATTAACTTCTCCTTCTTGCGCCGCCCTGAATCTGATCCATAAGCCAGCCTGGGGAATATCAATTTCAAACGGCAGGTTTTCAAGGTCTTCGACCAGATATCTATATGCAGGAACCGGAAGAGGCGTCCTGAGACTTTCTTTTTCTTTTCTGAGTATTATGACGTCGCCATTTCTCAAGGCCCTTATGCGTCCGGGCATATGCATTTCACAGTCATAGTCTTTTGAGGCGAGCCCGAGTATTCCTTCAATATGGCTCTGGCCAATCCTTTTTAGATTACCTTTTATGTAATCTATGGCTTTCCTTATTATTCTTCTTGATATGGCCTCATGCAGGGATTTCAGATTCTTGCTTCTGAGGGATATCTCGTCTTCACCGTTTATAATAATCACGTCATGAAAATGATTGTTAGCTATGTTGTTCATATAGTCATTTTCTACGGCTATGATGTCTGAAAGTCTGTTTAGCGCATCTCTTATTCTTCCGTTGAATTTGTTTTCTATATGAGGAATCAGTCTCTTTCTTATACTGTTCCTGAGAAGACTTTCATCATTGTTTGAAGAATCTATCCTGAAAGGAGTGTAGGTGTTTTCAATGAACAGGGAGATATCGCTCCTTGATGCGTGAATAAATGGTCTTACAATCTTTTTTTCAGGAGAATAAGGCCTCATTCCTTCAAGTCCGTCAGGCCCTGTTCCTCTTATCAGATTCATGAGGACTAATTCTGCGTTGTCCCCCGAGTGGTGGGCCGTGGCTATTTTAGTGTACCCAAAGTTCTTCATTACTTCATTGAGGAAAGAGAATCTTAAGTCCCTGGCAGCTTCTTCAGGAGAAAGACCGTGTTTTAGTCTGTAAGCGTTTACGTCAACCTTGGTAATATGGAATTCAAGACCAAGCTCTTTAACATATTCTTCTACGAATGCTGCGTCTCCGTCGGATTCTGCCCCCCGCAGGCTGTGGTTGACATGCGCGACGCCAATCTTGAAGCCCATCTCGGTTGAAAGATCATGCAGAACAACGAGCATGGCCATTGAATCCGGCCCTCCTGAAACTGCCGCGAGAATTTTGTCCGAAGAATTTATGAGCCCGAGTTTTTTTATTGTTTGCTTAGCAATGGATTTAAGAATCCAGGCTAATTCAGGTGATGTTGTTTCCGTCATTTTTATTCCAGGTTACAGTTTGTTTCTGAATCAGATAAAAGACACCAGTTAAAGTCAATGGACTCGCAAAAAGTCAGAAAGGGGCTTCGCGTCATGCCGGACTTGATCATGCATTTTTGTCTTTTTATATACTTCTGGATTCCGGCCTGCGCCGGAATGACCGAAATCGGACTTTTTGCGACCTTGTCAAAGTTATATAACCAATGGGGAAATATAACAATTTCTATTATTTTCATTCATGACGGACAGAATTGTTCGTCGTGCTTTAAAACCATCTGCTTGCGATGATTTTAAAGCATGTCTCATGTTTTTTATTCTTTATGAATGGACTCGCAAAAAGTCAAAAAAAGGTATAAGCGTCATGCCGGATTTGGTCAGGCATCTTTGTATTTTCAGTTAGTTCTGGATTTAGGCTCCCGGATTTCAATGTGGCAGGCTCCACCGTAATGACTGAAATTGGACTTTTTGCGCTTTGGCATGATTTTAAACCGTAATAATCAATATGACCACGTCTGTATAGAAGCTAATACTATATATTGAATTTTTGTATAAATTATGGAGATTGTACGAAATCGGTTGATGGGTTTCGGATTTCATTTCTTGCAAGCCATAAAAATTTTCTATAATATCAAATTATTCATCTTGAATTGGCACCCTTCACACGACTCTTACTCAGGAACAACTCCATGACACTGAAAGGCAGCATATCGACCATATCTCTTTCTGGCATTATGCAGCTGTTGAGTTCCGAGAAAAAAACCGGAATCATGAAAGCAAAGCAAAACAGCAGGGAATTCCAGATTTTTTTTCTCGAAGGGGCCATAGTCTATGCCATTGAGTCGCTCAAGGAATCCAGGCTTGGGAGCCTTCTCAACAAGGACGGATATATAACGGAAAAACAGATAAACGATTGTCTGCGCATTGCCAAGGAAAAGAAGCAGTACATCGGTAAGACCTTTGTTGAGCAAGGGTATATTACGACAACCATACTTGAGAAATATATTTACAGGCAGGTTGAGGAAATAATTACCGGGATTCTGCTATGGGAGGAAGGAGAGTTTGAGTATATAGATTCTAGGTTCAGCCTTAAATGGCTGGAGGTTGTTAAGCTGAATCCTCTTCAACTCATGATGGACAGCGTGAAATATATTGATGAAATGGCAACCAGCAAGAAGGGGCCGGCTGTTTATGTGGTTGTCAAAAATCATGACGCGGAAAACAGCAGCGAGAATGGCGGAGCTGAAAAAAAAGAGAAAATTGGGAATAACAATAATCAGTCAGAGGCAGATTCCCCTCTTTCACCATTGGTCAAGATGAAGCTTTACAAGACCCTCGTCACTTTGAAAGATCAGCAGAATCTTTCCTTTGGCGACATCGCCGACAGGTTTGACAGTTGCGGAATCCCCGCGCCGGAAGGCATGACATGGTGCGAAGATACGGTGTGTTCGCTTTACAGGCATATTAAGGGGCTGAGCTGAGAACCTGGCATGGCGACGCCGCCTATTGCAAGCCCATCAATCCTCATAAAAGACTTTTTATTGTGTTGCCGGAAGTTTTCTCTTGAAAAAAGATTCTTAGGCGACTATAAACTGACCGATTTGTTTCAGATATACAAAGCGCCGAGGGTTACCCTGACCGGCCGCCACGTAACAGACGCCCACGAACCTCGTCAGGTCCGGAAGGAAGCAGCGATAAGAGGTGTCGGCTGTGTCGTGGATCGATCCCGGTCAGGGTAACCGTCAGCGCTTTTTTTATTTTGATCAATGCCCTCTCTTTATTTCAAGCCTTCCATATTTGATGGACTCGCAAAAACCAAAAAAGCAACGACGTTATGCCGGACTTGATCCGGCATCTTTAGTATTTTCGGTTACTTCTGGATTCCGGCTCCCGTTTTCGCCGGGATAGGCCCCGCCGGAATGTCGAAAAACGGACTTTTTGTGACCTATTCAAATTTTATTTATGCGCCTAATTTATGTGCCTTATCCAGAAATATCCAGCATAAGTCTTCGAAAAAATGTTCGTTTTATGATTCCCGTTTTCTTGACAAGCAATCAAGCGTTCTTATTTTCCAGCTCAAAAATATAGAATGTTTTGAATTTGCAGGATTTTCAGAATTAATCTCAAGCAACGTTCAGGAGTTTTCATTGACTGTGAAGAAGGAAGAGATGAAAAAAGACAATAATAATGAGGCTTCAGCAGAGGAATCGTCTGATATTAATGGGGCTGCGGCTGCTTCGCGGGAAGAGAGCTTGGAAAGCATAAATATTGATGATATTGCAAGTGACTCTGCAAATGGTGTGGAATCAGCTCTTTCTGTGGCCAAGGAAGAGGCTGCCGCGCTTAGGGATCAGTGTCTCAGGATAGCCGCTGAATTTGAAAATTACAAAAAACGTGCGGGACGCGAGTATGATGAATTCAAAAAATACTCAAATGCCAGCATTGTCAAGGCTCTTCTTCCATCTGTAGACAATCTTGAAAGGGCTCTTTCTGCTTCTCCATCCACTGCTGAAACATCATCTGCGGTCATTGACGGCGTGAAAATGGTTCTTGGTGACATGATCAAGGTCTTCGAAGGTTTTCAGGTAAAACAGGTTGAGGCTGAGGGCAAAATGTTTGATCCTGCATTTCACCAGGCAATTATGCAGGAAGAAGCAGATGGCGTACCCGAAAATCAGATAATCAAGGTTTTGCAGAATGGTTACATAATGCATGACAGACTGATAAGGCCTGCAATGGTGGTTGTCGCAAAAGCGCCAGCCAAACAGTAATTAAATAATAGAATACAACCGAATAAAATCGTTCAATATATGTGAGGAGGAAAAGATGGGTAAGGTAATTGGAATAGATTTGGGAACCACCAACTCGTGCGTGGCGGTCATGGAAGGGGGAGAGCCCAAGGTTATCACAAACGCCGAAGGTGGCAGAACCACTCCTTCCATCGTAGCTATCACCGAAGGCGGTGAAAGACTTGTTGGACAGATTGCGAAGCGTCAGGCAATCACAAACCCTGAAAATACAGTATTTGGCGTAAAGCGTCTCATCGGAAGAAAGTTCAAGTCAGCTCCGGTACAGAATGACACCAAAATTCTGCCATACAAGATCGAAGAATCTGAAAATGGAGACGTAAAGGTCAATCTTCGCGATAAAGGCTACAGCCCGGCGGAAATTTCTTCGTTTGTACTCTCTAACATCAAAAAAACAGCTGAGGATTACCTTGGCGAGACAGTTACTGATGCTGTAATTACAGTTCCTGCTTATTTTGATGACAGTCAGCGCCAGGCAACCAAAGATGCTGGTAAAATTGCGGGTCTCAATGTTCTCAGAATCATCAATGAGCCAACAGCAGCAGCTCTTGCCTATGGTCTTGACAGAAAAAAAGAAGAAAAAATTGCTGTTTTCGACCTTGGCGGCGGTACATTCGATATTTCAATTCTTGAAATCGGTGAAGGTGTATTTGAAGTTAAGTCCACCAATGGCGACACCCATCTTGGCGGCGATGACTTTGACCTTAGAATAATGAATTTCATTGCTGATGAATTCAGGAAAGAATCAGGGATTGACCTCAGGGGCGACAAGATGGCCCTCCAGCGCCTTAAGGAAGCTGGAGAGAAGGCAAAGATGGAGCTTTCCGGTTCAATGGAAACAGACATAAATCTGCCGTTCATAACAGCAGACGCCTCAGGCCCAAAACATCTCAATATGAAGATTACACGGGCAAAGCTTGAGATTCTTGTTGCAGATCTTCTTGACAAGATTGAAGGTCCTTGCAGAACAGCAATGAAGGACGCAGGTCTTTCTGCGAGTGATATCCATGAGGTTGTTCTTGTTGGTGGTATGACACGTATGCCAGCAGTTCAGGAAAGGGTTAAGAAGCTTTTCGGAAAAGAACCGCATAGAGGCGTTAACCCTGACGAAGTTGTCGCAATTGGAGCAGCCATCCAGGCTGGTGTTCTTAAGGGTGAGGTAAAGGATGTTCTTCTTCTTGACGTAACTCCGCTTTCACTTGGTATCGAAACACTGGGCGGCGTTCTTACAAGGCTTATTGAAAAAAACACAACCATTCCGACACGAAAGAGCCAGGTTTTTTCCACAGCCCAGGACAGCCAGACTGCTGTTACAATTCATGTTCTCCAGGGCGAGCGTGAAATGGCCCAGGACAACAAGACCCTCGGAATGTTTGAATTAAAAGACATTCCTGCCGCACCAAGGGGCGTTCCCCAGATTGAGGTTACTTTTGATATTGATGCCAACGGCATTGTTCATGTTGCGGCAAAGGATAAGGCTACAGGCAAGGAACAGTCCATCAAGATTACAGCATCAAGCGGTCTTTCCGAGGCTGAAATCCAGCAGGCCATAAGAGATGCCGAGCTTCACGCGGAAGAAGACAAAAAGAAGAGAGCTCTTATTGAAGCCAAGAACAACGGAGACAATCTCATCTATCAGACTGAAAAATCCCTCACAGAATTCGGCGAGAAGGTGGACGGAGCAACACGCGGTAATATCGAAGCAGCGATAAATGATCTTAAGGAAGCTCTTAAAGGGGATGACACTGACAGAATCGTCAATCTCACAAATACCCTTACCCAGGCTTCACACAAGCTTGCGGAAGCCATGTACCAGAAGGCCGCGGCCGAAGGCCAGCAGCCTGGCGGCGAAGCAGGAGTCCAGGGCGGTGCCAAGCCTGATGATGATGTTGTTGACGCTGATTTTGAAGAAGTAAAAGATAAATAATAAAAATATCCTGAAATTGTCGACTCCATAGAAAAAGCCCGGAATGCTTAGTGTTCCGGGCTTTTTATTTTTACGGAAATACCATGGGCGGTTTCAACAGATGTCATCAACCATGGCTATTTCATCCCTGAATATTGCCTTTGGCCCTTTTTCTTCTATTTCCTTCATAACGCGGGCTTCGTAATCTTCAATCAGAGAAAGAGCCTCGTTCCTGCTTTCAATTTTTTTAACTGCTATCCTGAACGAAGTGCTGCTGGGCAAACCTTTCACGAGCCATGCAAGCCTGCTTCTCAGCAATCTGCATCCTATGGATTCTCCTGAATATTGAATGCTTGCGTCGAGAAAATGTTTCATTGAAGCAAAATGTCTGGCTACATCAAATTCAGGTACAGGTTTTCCGTCAAGAGCGGCATTTATCTGGGAAAAAATCTGGGGGCCAGCCATGGCAGCACGGCCAATCATTACGGCATCACAACCTGTGGTTTTCATCATATCCACAGCTTTTTGAGGTGACGTGACATCTCCGTTGCCAATAACTGGAATGGAGACAAGTTTCTTTATCCTTGCGATTACACTCCAGTCTGCTGTTCCGCCGAAAGCCTGGACAGCTGTTCTCGGATGAACCGTAATCGCGTCGACTCCCGAATCTTCCGCAATTTTTGCAAGGATTTCGGCCTGGTCACCTGAGTTGTCCCATCCTGTGCGGATTTTTATTGTAAGGGGGATTTTTATGGCCTTTCTGACAGCCTTTATGATCGCCTCTGATTTTTTAGGATCGCGCATCAGCTCTGAACCTGAGCCTGTTTTAAGAACTTTTTTGACAGAGCACCCGAAATTGATGTCGATTATATCCGCGCCCTTGTCTTCCACCATTGCCGCAGCCTTTGCCATGACATCCGGTATTGATCCGAAAATCTGGACTGAAACAGGTTTTTCAGCCGGAGAGCTTTCAAGCATTTCCCAGGTTCTTGCAGAATCATAAAAAAGACCGTTGGAGCTTATCATTTCTGTGCATACGAGGCCGCAGCCTTCTTCTCTTGCCATCAGCCTCATCGGAAGGCTTGTGATTCCGGCAAGCGGCGCAAGCACGGTTTTTTCAGGTATTAAAACATTTCCAATATAAAACATTATTTTAGCTTCAATCTTTGACAAAGTCGCAAAAAGTCCGATTCCCGTCATTCCGGAGGGGCCTGTCCCGGTGAAAACCGGGAGCTGGAATCCATAAGTATCTGGAAATACAAAGATGCCAGATCAAGTCCGGCATGACGACACTGCCCGTTTTGACTTTTTGCGAGACCATCAATCTTTAATTTTAGTCATAAAAAAGGATTTTCCAGGCAGTATTTAAAAGCGACATTACATATTTAATTATATTTTGCAATCCGGGACAGACTATTGAATTCATATCGAGAGCGGATGCCGTATCAAGTCAGGCATGACGCCGTTGCCTTTTTTTTGAGTTTTTGCGACGCCTTCAAAAATAACGATCTACATTACCGGCCTCATAACCGGTTCTGGTGAAGATATTATGCCGGAAACAATCTCAAGCCCCCTGGCAAGCCTTGAAAAATCGTTTTCGCCTGTGAGCGAGAGCCTTACAGCTTTTGGGGGCTGCGAATTCCCCACGGAAAACTTTTCCGCTGAAAAAACATTCACTTTATGCTCCCTAGCAATGCTTTCAAGGGCCAAACCATTCCAGGATTCAGGCAGGCTGACCCATATATAACTACCATAAGGTATTGTCCTGATGGACACACCGTTGAAAATTTTAAGCGCATATTCAAGTCTTCTTGCGAGTTCGGCCTTTTTTGCGGCCAGCACCCTGTCCGCTGCGCCATTTTCAATGACAGAAGCAACGAATGCGGCGTTCAGGGTTGGTGTCATCCACATTGTATTATGGACAGCTCCGACAATTCTGTTTCTCTTGTCTTTGGAGGCAGCTACAAAAGCCACGCGCATTCCGGCCCAGAAAATCTTGGATACGCTTGCAATGAGCACTCCGTTATCAGGAATAAGTGATGAAACCGGAGGCGGTTGATTTTCCCTGTATGGGCTGTAGGCGTCGTCTTCTATGAGAGTCAGCCCATGCCTTGCTATGACTTCGGCAACAGCTTCGCGCCTTTTGGGAGACATGCACGCAAGTGTTGGGTTCTGGACTCCAGGCATCAGATACACACCTGATATGTCGTCCCTTCTGCAAGCAATTTCAAGACTCTCTGGTATCATGCCCTCATCATCCATCGCTATTGGAACGAGCCTCAAGCCAAGAAGGCCTGCAAGTGATTTTATTCCCGGATATGTGAGGCTTTCGGCCGCAATCCTTTGCCCAGGCTTAAAAATTCCTGCAAAAGAACAGGTAAGTGCATGCTGACCGCCCGCGCTTATCAATACGTTATCAGGAGATGTTGCCATGCCGAACCTGTTCATCCATTCTGCGCCTGTTGTTCTGTGGCTTTCCATGCCGCCAGGGTCTCCATAATTCATATAGGCGGCCAGATTTTTTTGTCTGGAAAACAGCGCAAGATACTCGGAAAGGTCAGGGTCAAAATCAGTCAAAGGTCCAACAATCCCCAATTCAATTATTTCTGACTGATAAGGCCCGGTTGATCTCATGCTTGAGACTGTACTGGCATCTGAGGCCACAAAAGTGCCCCTTCCCACTGTTCCGGCCACAAGCCCAAGCTTCTCAGCCTCCCTGTATGCCCTTGTCACGGTGCTGACATTCATACCGATATTGTCAGCCATTTCCCTGTGGGTCGGCAATCTTGTTCCAGGGTGAAGGAGGCCTGATTTCACATCTCTTTCAATGGCATTGGTCAGCCTTTTGTAAAGAGGCTCGTCTGTTTTTTCTATTTCAGGAATATATATTGTCATACATACAATACTCTATTTGACACCATACAATGTCAAGGATAAATTCACACATTATATTGATTGGCTGGCCAGCCGAAATTTAATAACTCAATCAAAGGATATATCAATGATCTCTCTTCCTTTAAATCTTTTTGTTATTTCCATGACAGCGACTCCTGGGCCGGCAAACATGGCTCACCTCGCCTCTGGCCAGAGCATGGGCTTTAAAAAAAGCCTGCCCTTTCTTTTTGGAAATGCTGTCGGTCTTCTGATTATGAATCTATCCGTAGGCTTTGGAATGGGCGGCATAATAAAGTCATCCCCGGAGATTAGCACGGCAATCAGAATTGCTGGAGTAGGGTATATTCTTTTTCTGGCATATTCACTTATAAAATCATCCGGCTCTGATGGAAGCTCTTCACAAAGCTTTTCATTTTTTCAGGGCATTCTGCTTCAGTTTCTTAATCCAAAGAGCTGGGCAATGTCTGTATCAGCATTTTCCCAATTCTCAGACCCCCAGATGCCCATTGTCCCGCAGATTTTGGGATTTGCGCTCTGCTTTCTTTTTTGGCAGCCAATTTCCCATGGTATGTGGACCGCAGCCGGGGTTGGAATAATGGACTGGCTTCAGAAAACCGGAGGCAGGAGGCTTGCTTTTAATATAACGGCTTCAGTTTTCATGGTTGGTTCAACTGTATATTCTTTGATGGGGTGAATGGGAGTCAAATGAAATCGAGTATATTCAAAATAATGCTTTTACTCAGATTTATTCTGATTCCTGAAAGCTCTTATAATCCGGGCCTTGACCATCCCATGGCGAGTATAATCAAGACGAGTCGATTGTGTGGAGTCATTAAAACATTTTTTTGGATTTGTATGGCCATCTGCTTGGTGTTTATAGTGGACAAACTTAAATGACAAAGCCATGAAAAAAGGCGTCGGCATCATACCGGACTTGATCATCTGTCCGGTATTTTTTGCATTTGGGATTCCTAAAAAACAATCAGACCAGAATTGTAGAACCCACAGATCCGAACTCAACCTTTCCCGGAAGAGAGTTGAAAAGATACACTGCCGATTTCATGCCTGTGCAATGGCCAACGATCAATCTGTCGATGTCAAATGCCTTCAGAGCCTCGGCGGTTTTTTTCAGTCTTTCCTCAGAAGCGCCTCCAAGGTGCAGACCGCCGGTTATGGCATGGAATTTATTCTTGCCCGTCATCTCGGATATGTGGGTCAGAGTGTTTATAAGCCCTCGGTGGGTGCATCCGAGAACAACCACAAGACCTTTTTCCGTATCAATTACAATGGCCTGGTCATCAGGAATATCATCATTGACTTTTTTGTCTCCGGAGTCTTTGAAAAAATAATGCTCAACTTTTTCAAAGCCCCAGATCATCGGGATTTCTCCTGTGGTAGTAATGCCAGGAGCGATTTCAAAAGGCTCCGAAGAGAGAATGACTGATGCTCCGAGGGATTCAAGTTCAGAAATTTTCTGGTGTACTCCGATATAGTGGAAGTTCTGATTGTCATAGGACAGATATTTGGGGTTAAAAGCCTCTGGATGGGCAACCACCTTTATATCGGGATTGTTTTTAACAACTGCCTTAAGTGCGCCGGCGTGGTCGTAATGACCGTGGCTGAGAACTGCGTGACTGATTCCTGAAATTGGTATGCCCATAGCCTTGAGATTGTCTTCAAAAACAAGGCCCTGGCCTGTATCAAAAAACATTCTGAGTCCGTCATTTTCAATATAATATCCGAGCCCGTGTTCGGCTTTGAGTCCGATTCCCATGGATACGGAGTTTTCAGAAACAGTTGTTATTCTTAAAGACATACTGTTGTCCTTTTTTCTCTATTCCCTGTTTTCAGGCTTTTCCCGGGCCTCGACATTTTCGAGCCATCCTTCAGAGGCATCAGGAAAAGAATCAAATCTTTTTATATATGGTTTTATGTCAATAAGCGGAGTTCCGTCCAGGACATCTATGCCTTCTATCTCAAGAAACCGTCCACTTCTGCCTGTCAGCCTGACTACGGTGATACCGATGGAATTAGGTCTGCATGGATGTCTTGTGGAAAAAAGTCCCCTTGGAGTGTCGTCGAGAAACGGTTTTCTGACAAGCTGGACATTTCCTGCCCTGTCAAAAACGTAAATCAGATAGATATGTGTGAAACCGTCTATGTCCTTGAGGCCTTCGGAAAATTCATCAAATATTTCAACATATCCAGGGGCGGCGTCGGTGAATGCTCCCTGAACAGGCGCGGATGACTTGTCTTTGAACCCGGTTCTTATTATTCCTATGGGTCTGATTTTGAATTTTTGATCGCTTTTCATAATAACCCGGAAATTTTTGCGGAGCATTTATCAAAAATGAGAGCCGTATGATGACCGCAAAACTTGCCATAATTCGGCATTATTAAACTCCGCCTGCGGAAAGGCTTAAGAATATTGGGGTTTTACGAAATAAACCCTTTCCGCAGACGGAAAATTTGTTCCGCACTGACACGGACAGATGACAATGGGAGAGGAGAACCTATTGCCCGGTCAGATGCGGAACCAATACGATATAGGAACAATTGTCGCTGCATGCTTCGAAGGCCGGTAATCTATGTTTTTCACCGCCTTCTTTTTAATTAACTTCTGCGACTATTGTCTTTTTATTTCATATCCTTTGCAGACCGGGCATTCACTAAGACCTTCGCTTTCTGATGATTCAGCCCGGTCTTTTCCGCAGAAACTGCATAGAAAGCCATTTTCCTGCATGTCTATTCTGTAATTGCCGCCTTCAATCCTGATGGCTTTTCCATTGATGATTGCATCAGCCACATTCTTTCTTGCCTGTTGGATTATCCTTCCAAACGTTGCCCTGGAGATACCCATTTTCTCGCCGGCGTCTTCCTGGGAAAGGTTCTCAAGATCTGCTAGTCTGATTGCTTCGCACTCATCAACCGTAAGTGTGACTTCCTCAAGTCTCATAAGGGGTATTCCCCGTGGCTTGAAATAAACTACGTCAGGATTGTGTCTTACTATTCTGTCTTTTTTCGGTCTTACCACAACCACTCCTTTATTATGAGCATATGTCCATAAAGTCAATATATCTCATCGTTTTTTTTGATTATATTCTCAAAAAAAGATACCGTTACCATTATCTTGCGGGTAACTAATTAAAATGCTATCAGATTTCATCGATATGCTTTTATGAAGCTTTCAGTTATCGAAAGAAAGTCTTTTTTTAGTTTTTTTTGGCTGTCAGATAATGATGGTCTCGCAAAAACTCTGAAAATGGTTTTAGCGTCATGCCGGACTTGATCCGGCTCCAGTATTCTCAGATACTTCTGGATTCAGGCCTGCGCCGGAATGAGATAAATCGGACTTTTTGCGAACTCATCAAATAATAAAAGCATAAACATAAAATTACTAAGTCACGCAGATTTGAAAATGGATGAAATATACAAAAAAATAAGGGATAGGGCCCGCCAGATTGCTTTAGAGCTTCCGAGCCCTGAATTTTACACTAAATGTGCGGAATCCGTAGAAATTTCAGACAATTTTTTTGAAACAGACCCTCTTATAAGGGAAATTTACCGCGATGTGGCCATAAGGATAGAAAATGATTTCGGACATGGCCTTGCCCATGCTGAGGCAGTGGCAAGAGATGCGGGCGCGCTTCTTGTGGAGGAAAGCAGGATACTTGGTGATTCGAATGAGATAACCATGCGCAGGCTTCTTGTTGTCCAGACAGCAAGTCTCCTTCATGATGTCCAGCGAAAGATGGCGGATCATGCCATAGAAGGGGCAATTACCGCCGGTGAAATCCTGCCGGCATTCCCGTTCGAGCTTGCTGAAATTGATGATATCTGTCAGGCAATTCGAAATCATGAGGCTTTCAGGGAGATTTCAGGCTTTTTTACGTCAGAGGGCCAGCTGGTTTCCGACTGCCTTTATGATGCTGATAAATTCAGATGGGGGCCTGACAATTTCAAATACACTGTATGGGACATGATTGCTTTTGCAAATATCCCTTTTCCAAGGTTCATGGTTGGTTATCAAGGCGGTATGAAGGCTCTCCAGAGGATAAAAACTTCCTTCAGAAGCACCACAGGCAAAAAATACGGCCCTCAGTTCATAGATATGGGCGTATTCATTGGTGAAAAACTGTATTCAATTATTCAGGAAGAATATTCAGGATATCTGGGGAACAAGGCCGTATGAGCCTGATATTGACGCCTTTTTCAAATCTTGATCCTGAAATTCCTGGAAAGGTCTATTTGTGCCAAGTCAGGCCTGGAGTATCCTGTGGAGCATGCTGCGGACTATATAATGTCCCGGATGCTTCGAGGTCCGCAATTTATGATATACTGCTTAAAAGAACAGAACTTTTCGCTTCTGTAAAACGGACGTATGAAGATGTTCTTGCTTTTGCGGATAAAATTGCAATGATTGAGAATCAGAGACGGCCGATGGAAGATTTCCATCATTGCCCATATATAGGCTTCATGGATTCAGATCCTTTATCCCCTGGCTGTCTTCTTCATCCCATGGCTTCGGGCAACAACGGTCTTGATCTGAGGGGAGTAAGCTATTACGGCGGAATGACCTGTAATATGTATTTTTGTCCCACCTGCCGGGATGTTCCTGAAAGATATAAGAAAATTTTGAGATATGCAGCTGAAGACTGGCATTCGTTCGGACTTGTGATAACCGAAAGCGACGTCATAAAATGCTTTTTCGAAAACGTTGAAACAGATCTTGGCAGACTTCTTGATCCAGATGAAATGAATTTCTCAGATGAATTTTTTGAAGCTGTCCGGGGTTTTATAAATCTTAAAACTGAGTGGCCTTTCAGAAAAAACGGGATTCTCGTCAATTATTTTTTCAATGACGGAATAGGGGCCGCTCCTGATATTGAAGATAAATATGGACTGGCAAACAGATGGAATCCGGTTTTAAAGGCATTCAGGTCTGAAATCTCGTGCATAAAAGACTTTGCTCGAGCTGTTGATCTTCTTGAAAAGACCGTGGTCAGTCTTGTCAACGCAATATGAAACAAAACCGGGCGGCATGTGTTAAGGCCCGGCTTTGTTTATTGTTTACGGATTGTCTTTGAAAAATCATAGGCCTGAATTTACAATCAGGGTGCCACGTTCTTTCTTTTTGCCGCAATGATCGGTGTATTGAAGACAAGGGCTGAAAGATCGTCTGACCTCTGGATATCAAGTTTTAAAGAGCTTTTATCTATCTCAAAGTATTTTGAAATCACCGCAATAATATCACTCTGGAGCTCCTGCAGCATTTCATCAGAAATTTCCAGCTTGTCATATACAAGGGCAAATTTCAGGCGTTTTTTTGCAACATCCTTGCTCGCGGGTTCCTTGCCAAAAAGTCTCTGGACTATTCCAAGCACATCAGCCTCCTTATCTGCCAAATCCGAGTTTCTTGCCAATTTTTCCCCAGAATTTTTTCTGATACTGCGGAATCTGGATCGGAAGATCGGGTTGACCGTTGAGGCGTTTGGCTATTCTGCGGAAAGCCGCGCCAGCTTTAGAAATTTTGTCATGGACAACGCTTGCGCCAGTGTTTGTTGCAATAACAACATTGTCGTCCATCTCCACTAATCCAAGAAGTTCAATGGAAAGAACATCAAGAACATCTTCATGGCTCAGCATGTCGCCGTTATCAACCATTCTTGGTACAATGCGGTTTATTATGAGCTTAGGAGTGATAGACCGCGCATAAAGAAGGCCGATTATTCTGTCAGCGTCCCTTACCGCCGAAACCTCGGGCGTACACACGACTATGGCTTCATCAGCTCCAGCCACTGAATTTTCAAATCCCTGTTCAATCCCTGCCGGGCAGTCCATGAGAACAAAGTCGAATTCGTGCTTGAGTCTTTTGGCAAGTCTTACCATTTCATCAGGAGTAAGAATGTTTTTGTTGTCGCTCTGGGATGCAGGTATAAGAAAAAGGTTATCAATTTTTCTGTCTTTTATGGCAGCCTGCTTGATTTTGCATTTGCCTTTTGCCGCGTCCACGACATTGAAGACAATTCGGTTTTCAAGGCCCATGATTACATCAAGATTTCTCAGGCCTATGTCCATGTCCACAACAGCGACCTTCTTGCCTTCAAGGGCAAGAGCTGCGCCGATGGCGGCGGTTGTGGTGCTTTTTCCTACCCCGCCTTTGCCTGATGTTATTACTATTACTTTTCCTTCCAAAGGGCACCTCGCATATCTGAAACATTATATAAAAGATTTTTTTCGTTATCTTACTTCCGGCCAAGGCATTTTTGCAAATGGATTGTTTCCAAGAAACGGCTCCACCACGATTCCGCCGGAATCAATATGGGCAAACTCCGCTGTTTTAAGAGCCTCTGCCTTGTGACCTGCCGCAACAAGACCTGCAATCTGAATCTGGGTTGGTCTGAAATCAAGGGCAAGAATGATTGCCGATTCATTGTCAGGCAGACCTGCCATTGCAGTCCCGCTCAGACTTCCCATGACAAGGATATCTCCTCCTGCGGATATTTCGGCTCCGGGATTGACATCACCTAAAACAACAAGGTGCTTTTTGGCGTTTACCCTTTGTCCGGCCCTTACTCTGCCGGCAATCATGAGAACTTCGCTCTTTCTGAATTCCCAGCCTCTTTCAGCATCCCTGAGTCTTATTTTTTCTTCGACACGGCTGCGGACAACCGGCGCAGGCTCTTGCTGCCGGGGCTGTTCTTGATCGGTTGAAGTTTGAAGCGGTTCCGCCATGCTTATGCTTGCAAGGGTAAATTTATCCTGAAGAAAAGTTGAAAGAGACCTGAATACTTCTTCATGTCCTTCTTCATTTCCGGTGTCTAAAATAACTTTGGCGTTGAAAGCAAGGTGCTGGAGCTTTTCAAATGATTTTTCAAGCTCATTCTTAAGCAGATCCAGGGATTTTTCAGCGTTTACTGTTACACGAAGACTGTCGCCAACTCCCTTTATTTTGACCAGGGAGAGCCCGTTGTTTTCAATCATAATAAGGTTGTTCTCTATAGATGATAAGATGAATATTGACTGCCAGATCCCGGAAAAGGCCTTGTTCCGTTAATGGATTATGCCATTGATCCGGTTTAATGACAGTGAAAAGGGGTACTATATCGAGTATAAAGTGTCAAGGCTCAAGCAGTAAAACCTGTGATAATAAACATTTACAAAAATCAGGCTTCAGGATCGTTTCCGCCCTTGCGCCTGATGATGAAAAGCAGACTGACAATTTTTTTCACAAAAAGGGCTTCCAGAAGTCCTAAAGCAGCAAGTCCCCAGCCGATTACTGCAAGAGTAGTGTTTTTCCCCATTCCGTATGTTCCGACGAGAAATCCTACAGCCGATGTCAAAAGAGCTCCGAACGCTATCATAAAGCCTATTACAAGTTTTTGTGTGGCTAATTTATCTTCGTCCATAATACCTCTTATGATATTTTACAAAGTCGTAAAAAGCACGATTCCCGTCATTCAGGCTAAGGCCGGAATCCAGATCTATCTGAAATACTGGATGCCGGATCAAGTCCGGCATGATACTGAAGTCCTCTTCCGACTTTTTGCGGGTCCATTATATTTAACCCCTGGTTGCGCCGCTAAATGTCGGCAAGGAAGATTTTATCCCCTTTTGCTTCATGGGCAAGCCTGATTTCCATGGAAAGAGCCTGGAATTCCTTGTATTTTTTTAATAGATCTTCATGGGTGATTGTCGGCAGTGTCAGTACCGTGTCATCATAAAAACTGCCTTTGTAATCCCTCTGGATATAATTGTTTTCTACGCATACATCATAAAGTTTTGTGCCTGCCAGGGGCTGAAATATTGAAACGCTAACAAAGTGAGGATTGATGAGCCTGTTGAGGTTCATTGCCTCATCAATAGTTTCCACCGTCTCGCCGGGAATTCCTACAATATTGAATGTCCAGACCTGTATTCCCGCGGCCTGGGCTTCCCTGCACGCCTTGATTATGCGTGAGTCATCAACCTTGCGGTTCATGACATTTTTTCTAAGATGTTCATTTCCTGATTCAACGCCAAGATAAATAAGGGACAGGCCTGCGTCAGCCATCATCTCGAATGTTTCCGCATCAGAGGCCTCGGCCCTGATGAAGCATCCGAACGGATATCTGAACTCAGCCTTATAAAGCTCACAGAAGCGTTTTATCCATGCTTTGTTATATCCGAAGCATTCATCGTAAAAATTGAGGGTATTGAATTCATATTTTTCACGCATCGCCCTTATTTCGGCTATCACGTTTTCAGGGCTTCTCTGTCTTACATACCTGCCCTTTCCTCTGTAAAGCGCCTTTATGGCGCTGTTTGAGCAGAATGTGCAGTTGTACGGACAACCGCGCGAGGACATTATGACGGGTTCTGTGTTGGATTTGTTGATGACGTCCTGGTAATCCATGATGCTGCGGTCTGTAAAAGGCAAGGAGTCTAAATCAGCTATAAGTTCTCTCACCGGATTTTTGAAAACCTGACCTTCGTCATTTTTTACCCATATATTTGGAATCGATGAAAGATCTCCGCCGTTTTTCATCCTGTCGAGGACATCCAGCAGGGGATATTCTCCCTCTCCAACGCAGACCATATTAACGCTTGGATCACTTATCGTATCTTCAGGATCAAAGGTCGGGTGTGCCCCTCCGCATAATATGGGAGCCTTGAATTTTGTTTTTATGACAGCCGCGAATTTCTGGACAAACTGCCACTGGGCCGTGACAACAGAAAAAGCTATCAGGTGAGGGTTGTAATTGCCTATATATGAAAGCAGAATATCATCATTTATATGATCGTCAATGTAGAGCATATCGGTTTTATAGCCGTTCTTTTTAAGGACTGCCGACAATATGCCTATCCCCTGGGGAAAATGCTTGAGGCTGTGGCTCTCGATGTTTACATAGACAAAAAGCACTCTCATTTTTTCAGCTTATCTCCTGTTACCCAAATAAAACAGAGCGGAGCCTTTCCATAAAGCCTTTCTTTTTAAAGGGCTTTTCAGGTTCCTGGCTATTTCTGTATTTAACTATCCTTGCTGGGTTTCCAATTACAATCGCATATGGTGGCACATTGCTGGTGACAACGGACCCGGCACCGACAATGGCCCCTTTTCCTATGGTTATGCCCTGTAGTACCACGGATCCCGCGCCTATCCAAGCATCATCTTCGATGATTATTTTTCCGTAGGTCAGCCCCTGTTTCTGAATAGGTTTGTCTGGATTGCCGAATTCATGTCCTGCGCTGAGAATATTGACGTTAGGGCCAATCAGAACGAAATTGCCTATTTGAAGCCCTCCCTCGCCGGAAAGATAGCCCCCCGCGTTTATGAGGACATTATTCCCGATTACCATATTGGCCTCTGGGTTTGCGTTCATGTCCCCAAGAACTATGCGGTTTCTTGGGTAGATAACGCAGTCACGCCCTATGAAAATTCCCCTTCCGTCTTTAAGATCGTGCTCGAGGCATATCTCAACAGCCGGATCAATGATCGTATTTTCACCAACTTCATTAATTCTGGTGTCAAACATGAAAAACTCCAAAAAGACAATTATTCAACAGACAAAGATGGCTTATCCAGAATATCCTTTATAAATTTGAAAAGCACCCTGAAGGCTTTTTTTCCTGTCTGCTTTTCCATTTCCTTTTTAGCGTTTCTTACAAGCTGGCGGAACTGCGGAACATCCATATCCGGAAAGGTTTCTATTATCTCTGTTTCAAGTGCGTCATCGCCGGCGCAGAGTCTGTCTCTCCAGCTTTCAGCCCTTTTGAATATTTTTGCGGACTGGTATGATCCGGCCTCGACATCTGCTATGGCAGCTTTTATGGGCTCAGGATCGGCGTTCCTCATAAGTGCGCCTATATACTGAATCTGTCTGCGCTTCGCTTCCTTTGCCGTCATTTTTTTCAGTTCCACCACAGCTTCTTTCAGCTCCGGCAGAATATCCAGTTTCATTACCCTGTCCAGAGGAAGTTCCAACAGCTTTTCTCCAAGTTCCTGAAGCGCCAGCATCTCTCTCTTTACCTGGGATTTGCTTTTACGATCCCCGTATTCATTCTCTTCAAATTCGTAGTCTGTCATTAATCTGCCTTACTGCTGTTTTGAACCCTTAAGTCCGAGGGATTCGTATATTTTCAAAGTCTGAAGCGATTTATTCAGGGTATAAAAATGTATGCCCTTCACCTTGTTATCGATGAGATCTCTGACCTGTTCGGTCGCCCAGTGTATGCCGAATTTTTCCACATATTCATCAGATTCGGCCCTCTGCACACCCCTTATGAGCGATGCAGGAAATTTTGCTCCTGCCGCAAGTTCAGCCATTCTGTCCATCCCGGATTTTGTGACAATGGGCATGATTCCGGCCACGATGGGAATATTTATGCCGGCAATATCGCAGCGCTCGCAGAAATCATAGAAATCCCTGTTGTCAAAAAAAAGCTGGGTTACAATATAATCAGCACCTTCATCGACCTTTGCCTTGAGATAATCTATCTCCTTGAGTCTGTTCGGAGTTTCAGGATGGCCTTCAGGAAATCCCGCAACTCCGACTCCCATGTGGGGAAAATGTTTTTTTATGAACGCAACAAGCTCTGACGCATGCCTGAATCCATCAGGATGTTGCTCCCATTTTTGGGTTCCTTCAGGAGCGTCCCCCCTTAAAGCCAGAATATTTGATATGCCAGCCTCGTCGTATTTTTTCAGGATATCCATTATCTCATCCTTTGACGAGCCAACGCAGGTCAAGTGGGAGACAACGGTTATTCCCGTGTCTTTTTCAATTTTTGTTACGAGATCGTGGGTTCTGTCCCTTGTGCTGCCTCCGGCTCCGTATGTAACGCTTACATAGGCTGGCTTGAGCGGTTCAAGATCTGATATTGTTTCAAAGAGTGATCCCCAGCCCTTGTCTGTCTTGGGAGGAAAGAACTCAAAACTGAAGGATAAACTATTGGCATTCAATATGTCTTTAACGAGCATTGTGGCCTCATGAATTATTCCATTATTTTTTTCAAGGGCATATATCACAAAAACCAGATATATTCAAATAATATTACTTTTATATATTTTTAATTAAATCAAATATTTGTTTTTTAGTTCATAACTATATATCAAGAAAAATTGATTTTATAATTGTTTGCCTTCAAATTTTGTACATCGAATTATGGAAGTTTGTCATGACATATTTGTGTTATTGTGCTTAAAAACTCTCAGAAAAGGCAAATTATGACATTTCAAGATTCATATTATAAGGATTTAATACGCTGATATGGCAACTGAAAAAGACATAGTTCTCATATATTTCGAAGATCAGCCAATGGCTTTTGCCAGGATTGAAGACATTACGGCTGACGTGAAGCCTGGGTGGTACGTGGTAAAGCTTCTTTTTCTTCAGATACCTGTGGACGTTGTGCATTGGATACTGAGGGATTCATATATTGACGGTGCCGAATTCACTATGAACGGCAAGAAAATGAGGCTTGAAAAAGTAGTCTGCCCTGAAGAAGCCGATGTAGTTGAATTGGATGATGAAAAAAAGACTTCCACCAAAGCAGAAAAGAAAAATATAAAGCCCAAGGACGGAGATGGCGGTCAGGTAATTTCTCTTTCTGACAGGTTTAAAAAATAGCAGATTCATTAAAAGTCATGGCTTCAAAAACTGTTATTTCAGCATCGAGGCGAACCGATATTCCGGCATTTTACATGCCCTGGCTTATGAGGCGCCTTGAGCTTGGTTTTGTGGAAACGGAAAATCCTTTTAACGCAAGAAAAACAACCCTTGATCTGAGGCCTGAATCTGTCCACAGCATTGTTTTATGGTCAAAAAATTACAGCCCCTTTATAGATGGCTGCTATGCCGAAAAAATAACCGGAATGGGCTACAGATTATTTTTCCAGTTCACCTTAAATGCCAGGTCTATAATACTTGAACCTGGAGTTCCCTGTCTTCGAGCAAGGCTTGAGCAGGCCGGAAATCTTTCAAAAATCCACGGTCCAGAAGCAATTGAGTGGCGATTCGATCCAGTCTGCTTTTTCATGGAAAAGGGAAGGGGCCTTGTTTCAAATAATCTGGCTGGTTTTGAAGAAATTGCGTCTTCAATGTCAAGGATTGGAATTTCAAGATGTGTGACCAGTTTTCTGGACATATACAGAAAACTGAAGAAGCGTGAAGAAAATGCAGGTATAAGATTCATCGAGCCTGATTCGGAAACAAAACTCAGAACCATTGAATATATGCACGGCGTTTTAAAAAAGTTTGGAATGAAACTGAGACTCTGCTGCGAGTCCGGGCTTCTTGGTGATAGCCCTGAAATAAAAGAATTCATTACCCCGGGCGGGTGTATCGACTCAAGACTCCTCATGGATATTCATGGCGGAAGCATATCGACCAGACCGGATAAGGGGCAGAGAAAAACAAAAGGGTGTACGTGCACTGAATCCCGTGACATAGGCTCATACAGAACCCAGCCGTGCTTTCACAATTGCCTTTACTGCTATGCCGCCTGATTGTTCACCAGGCACTTCTGGATTCCGGCCTACGCAGGAATGACGGAAATTCGATTTTTTACGACCTTGTCTATATTTGAGAATTGAAGTTCTATTTTGAAACCTCGGATTTTTTCCCGTCAGCGACGAGTATTGGATAGTTCTCCTTCATGCAGTCCGGACATATGCTGTGACTTATGTCGGCCTGGGAATACTTGCGGATATAGACGTCAACCTGCTCCCAATAGCCGGAGTCGTCTCTTATTCTTTTGCAGAATGAACAGAGCGGCAATATTCCCCTAAGGGTTTTTATTTCATCGAGGGCTGTTGTAAGATCATGGATCAGTTTTTCTTTTTCAGCTTCAACCTGTATTCGTTTCTGAATTTCCTTTGTTAGCTTCCTGTTCCAGCGGTAGAAAACAATGAGAGGTAAGGATGCTGCAAAGCAAACCGCTAAAATCCATTTTATTATGTCTCTTGTGCCGATCCCGTATTCATAGCGTACAGCTATCCATTTCTGACGGATTTCATTGTGCTTGTCCTGGTCTATGGCAGCCAGACCTTTATTAAATATGCCGGCCAGCTCAGGCATATCCTTTCGTACAGCAATCGACAGGTCGTAGTTTCCATAAGATGTCGGAGCCGCAATTTTAAGATTTGTCAGCCCATTTTTTTCTATAAGATAAGTTGCCGCAGCCAGATTTTCTATCGAAGCATCGGCATCTCCAATCGAAACTGCTTTTAAGGCGTCCAGGGGGGAATCGACAAAATGCGGAGTGAAACTGATCTGGTCGCGCTGAAGCCAGTCAAATGTGGAGTTTTTGCGTACAATGGCGATGCTTTTTTTGTTCAGGCTCTGAAGGCCGCTTATAAAGGGAGCGTCTTTTCTGCTGATAATAACAAGGGGAAATGAAAGATGGGGCTTTAGAAAAACCAGATATTTTTCACGCTCAGGAGATTTTGCCGCACAGGTAAGAAGGTCTATTTCCTTGTTTTCAACCTTTTTCAGTATTTCAGGCCAAGGAAAATTTTTGACCACTTCGATTTCAAGGCCTGCCATCTTTGCAATGAGATAAATATAATCGGAAGCCATTCCTGAAAAGGCTCCGTCCTTATCAATATATTGAAAAGGAGGAAATGCCTGGGGGCCGCTGATGCGGATTGTCCGGTTCTTCTCTATCCATGCAAGCTCTTCATTGGAAAGATTTATAGAGGACGCATAAACATTGGCGCTGGTCATCCAGAAGCAAAAAATTATATTTATGATAACAAATGCTCGTACCATGGAGTAATCCTGTCATTGAAGATCTTTTCTTCTCCCGCAAGCCTTCGGAGAAGGGATTGTTTGACAAGGTCGCAAAAAGTCCGGCATGGCGCCAAAGCCATTTTTTGACTTTTTCCGACGTTGTCTTGTTTTATCCGCCAACAATTTCCATCAGTCTTTTTTTGATAATATCGTCGGCTTCTTTAACTATTCTTGAAACAAGCTCGGCAACGGTCGGGATGTCATGAATAAGGCCTGCAACCATTCCGGCAGCCCATACTCCGCCGTGTATATCTCCATCATGAAGAGCCGATTCACCCCGCTTTCCTGAAACAAGGGGCGCAATTTCCTCAATTCTAACATTACCCCGTTTTTCCATTGCAACAACTTCTTCGGCAACCTTATTTTTGAATATTCTGGCAGTATTATGGAGTGTTCTGAAAATCAGGGAAGTCTGGCGCTCGTCAGACTCAACCAAAGCCTTCTTGATATTTTCATGAACAGGAGCCTCGGCCGTGGCAAGAAATCTTGTTCCCATGTTTATTCCGTCTGCGCCGAGGGCAAGGGCCGCCACAAGGCCCCGTCCATCACCGAAGCCGCCGGATGCAATAATTGGAATTTTCAGCGCATCACGGGCTATTGGCAGAAGAATGAGCCCGGGGATATCATCTTCGCCAGGGTGACCGGCACATTCAAAGCCATCAACACTCACAGCATCGCAGCCCATTTTTTCGGCTTTAATGGCGTGTCTGACAGATGTGCATTTGTGGATGAGTACGATTCCGGCATCCTTGAACATGGGCAGAAATTCTTCGGGACTTCTTCCGGCAGTCTCCACTATTTTTACTTTTTTTTCAACTATGACCCTTGCATATTCCATATATGGAACAGGCTTCAAGGTCGGAAGGAGGGTCAGATTGACGGCAAAGGGCTTGTCCGTAAGAGATCTTGCCCTGTCAATTTCCTTTGCCAATGCTTCTGGGCTCGGCTGGGTAAGCGCAGTTACGATTCCGAGAGCCCCGGAGTTTGATACGGCAGCCGCAAGATCTGCTGTTCCGACCCACTGCATGCCGCCCTGAACTATTGGATGCTGAATGCCTAAAAGCTCCGTGATTCTTGTCTTCATATCATCTCCTTTAGGTGATCACCCTTGAATGAATTGCTGTTTAAAAGCCTCAAATTACGGATGAAAAACTGTTGATAGCTTATATTTTGAGAATTGATGCCCATCAATGCTGTTGAATCAAGAGTTATGATATAGGGTTAGAGCGCCCTTTGCTCGTAACCCTACATAAGGCTTATCTTAACCATCCAGCACGTCCCTTACCTTGTTTGCAAGGGCCTTTACTGAAAATGGCTTTTGTATGAAATTGACTCCGGAATTCAGCACTCCGTGGTGGGCTATGACATCCGCCGTGTACCCGGAAGCGAACAGGCATTTGAGGGATGGATTAATCGAAAGTATTTTTTTTGCAAGATCCCTCCCGTTCATTTCTGGCATTACCACATCGGTTATTAAAAGCTGAATCTTTTCTGAATAAGTCTCAGCCAGACTTATGGCCTCCTCGGGAGTGGATGCAGCCAGAACAGTATAGCCCTTCCTTTCGAGCATCGTAGTGGTCATATTCAGGAGAATGGGTTCATCTTCAACCAGCAGTATTACCTCATGTCCGTATATCGCAGGTTCTTCGATAATATCATGTGATACAAGGTCTTCTTTGTCCATATAGCGAGGCAGATATATCGTGAAGACTGTTCCATGATCCGGTTCACTATAGACATTGATGAAGCCTTTGTTCTGCTTGATTATGCCGTAGATCGTGGCAAGTCCGAGGCCTGTTCCTTTGCCTATTTCTTTTGTCGTGAAAAAAGGCTCGAAAATCTGGGACTGCGTTTCCTTGTCCATGCCGCACCCGTTGTCTCCAACAGTCAGCATTATATACTCGCCTTCAGTAAAGCCAGCGTGATCGGCGCAATATTCTGCATCAAATATTACGTTTTCTGTTTCTATGGTCATTTTTCCGACACCCGAGATGGCATCCCTGGCATTGACACACAGGTTGGCCAGGAGCTGATCTATTTGGGACGGATCCATATTGACCTTCCACAGGGTTTTTCCAGGCATCCATACGAGATCTATGTCCTCGCCGATGATTCGCCTCAGCATCTTGAGCATGCCTTCCACAGTATCATTCAGATCAAGCGGCTTGGGCGCAATGGGCTGCTGGCGCGCAAAGGCCAGCAACTGCCTGGTCAGATCGGCTGAACGATTGGCCGCGTTTCTTATTTCATCAAGATTGGCATAGAGAGGATGGGTCTCATTTATCTGATCTATGGTCATCTCCGCATAGCCTAGATAATTCCGAGCATATTATTGAAATCGTGGGCAACACCGCCGGCCAGACGACCCACGGATTCCATTTTCCGGGATTGCTGAACCTGTTCCTCTAATCTGGCTTTTTCATCCTCGTGCTGTTTTTGTTTGGTAATATCAGTAAGAGTGCCAACAATCCTGAGGGGAGAGCCATTTACGTCCCGTTCGACAATCCTGCCCTTAACCCCCATCCATTTTTCTTCTTCATCTTCATTTGACGCCAGTTTGTAAATAAATTCGATGGATGCGGACAAACCTTTTTTATGGGCCTCAATGATTCCAAGAACGCGTGGCAGATCATCCGGCAGAACAGTCGCTTTAAAAAACTCGAAATCCTGTGTCGCTTCGTCGGGCTGCCTGCCAACTATTTCAAAATAGCGAGGTGAGCGATATACTTTGCCGTTGCTCAGATTCCAGTCCCAGATAGCATCGTTGGTGGCGTCAAGGGCCAGCCTAAGTCGTTCTTCACTGTCTTTCAGTTGTTTTTCGGTGTGCTTGCGTTCGGTGATGTTTTCGGTCACGATTATGACTTCACCATATGAGGGAGAATAGATGATGAACGAGAACCACCTGTCAAGTTCTTTCAGGTAGTGCTCCCAGCGCGTCGGTTTGCCAGTCATGGCCACTTGCCCAAAGATCCTGATTGACTCAGGATTGTTCTCGCAATAACCAGGGATGACCTCGCTTATTCTGCGGCCCACAACAGATTCGGTAATGCCGGTCACGTTGGCAAAGGCCGGGTTTGTTGAAATGTATTCCAGATCAACCGGAATGTCTCCCTGAAAAATCATACGGGCATGGACGACGCTGTTCAGCATATTTTCAAACAGAGAACGATAGGTCGCTTCACTCTTTTGCAGAGCCTTTTCGGTTTGTTTGCGTTCACTTATGTCGCGGTGAACTCCGAGCAATCCCACAACCACGCCATTTTGATCCACAATGCGGGTTCCGCTGGATTCAGCCCAAAACAAGCTGCCATCCTTGCGTCTGTAGCGCACTTCGTAAATTCCGCTTTCACAGGCTGAACCTTTGTGGAAGCGACGACGCCCCTGGTCTGCATAATCAGCATAGATAAATTCGGTTGTTAGCCCAATCACTTCGTCCGCTGTGTAGCCGAACATGCGCATGAATGCTGGATTAACCCGGCAAATACGCCGCTCTGAATCTGTAAAAACAACTGAGTCAAAAATATTTTCAAATATGGCGTGAAGATCAGCATCTCTTTTGTCAAGTACGTGTTCGGCTATCTTGCGGCGCCGGATATTGATCAGCAGCATGACGATCAGCACTGACTGAACAGCGATAAAGACTATGGTGAATGCGACGATCCATCCGTATTGCTGCCATACTGAAAGAGGACGGTTCATGAAGACAGTGTTTGCAGGAAGTCTGCCGACATCTCCTTTCCACTGCTGAATTACCCCCCAGTCAAACATCGGTATGTTTTCATTCGTCTGAAGTGTTCCTGAAGACGCCAGGGGAACGCCGTTCAAAATATCAACGGCCAGACGTCCAGCTCTTGCGCCTGAAGCCTTTACCGGAATAACCGAGCCTCCTATGCCCCCATTCCTGAGGTTGTAATCGTAAAACCCGAACACAGGTGCGTTTGCCGCCCTGACTATCATGTTTTCAACCTCATAGGCCAGTGCCACGCGGCCTTGAGTATCTCTGTTGTACTGGGTGAAAATGATGATGCTGTGTGATGGCAGGTGGGCCACTTTATCCAGGATCTCGTCAAGGGGCATATCTGTGGTGTATTCGAATTCTATGTGCTTTCCGAATGCTTCGGCGATCCGGGATGCCTGTTCAATGACCTTTATATCTGCCGAGCTGCTGCCTGAAGCGAATAAAACTTTCCGGGTTTGCGGAAATAATTCCAATGCTCTTTCGAGCGTGCCTTTGATATCAAACTGATTTATTTCGCCGACAATTCTGCGCCCCATTTTTTCAGATTCAAGTAAAGGGCGATTCTGGAGAGTAATGACCGGCGCGTCCGGAGCTATGCCGTTACAGTCCTTAAGTAAAAATTCAAGAGCAGGCTGCTGAACTGTAATGATTAGGTCTATCTGCCTCTGCCCATATTTTTTGAGCAGCATTTCCGTCAGATCTTGGCGATAGTTTAATATATCCTTGTTGCGCTGAAGATCAAGATACTCGGCATGGACGTTTGAAACTGGAAAACCAGCCCTGGTAATGGCGTCAAAAAAGCCGTCGCTGAAAAGTTCAACTCCTCGCCCTCCGTAGCCGTAGGCGTATAGTATCAGAATATGCTTCTCATTGGCTGGCCGTGCCTGGGCAATGGATTCGTTCAGGCCGATTGTCAGCAATGACAGTATAATGAGGGCACACAGGCTGCGAAATGGTAACAGGATGTTGCCATCCGGTTTTAATATGAAAAAACTCATTGAGCACCTCTGCCAGAGCAATCAGGATTTCATATGTGCATATTCCGTGAATCAGTTTCCGTTCAGAGACCAATCATAGTCCAGATATTCTATCTTCAAGGAGTCTCCGGCTTTCTCCAATCCTGCTTTAAGTTCGCCTGATGCATGTTTTAGGATGAAGTCCCTTGGGTCATCCTTGAAATCTTCGGAAAACCATTTGAAAATACTGCTTATATATAGTGTGTTATCTTTTAGTCTGTTTTTTGCCGGATCATTGATAAATGCCTTTGCAGACTCATCAAGCTGTTTATCAAGGATTGCGCCATAATACGGCTCAGGTATAAGAGGAGGGCAGTCCTTTGAAGCACAATTTATCGCAAAATGAACTCTTGGGTCTTTGAATTCCGGTCTCAGGATTCCGTGTTCAATATCATCAAGGGTCATTATTTTGCCATTTAACCGGCAAATGCCTTTCTTCCAGGGACTCTGAAAAATTGATCCCATATCTTTTATGGATTTTACGCCCGGATAGCCAGTCAGAATAAGCTTTATTGTCCAGGCATTGTACGCGTTTATATAAAAGGCGAATTTTTCGTTTCTGTCCAGTTTATCAGGGTTTGTATTTTCAAGAGTCTTCAGATATTCGTCAAGCCTTGCCTCGTCATTTTTAAAGTTCTTGTAGCTAACTACCCCGTTTTTGACATGTTTTCCGAGAAGTTCTGCATATATTGAATGATCAACAGATGCTTTCTGATTTGAGGCAATGGCGTTAAGCGCAATAAAAAGAATTAAAAGGGTCAAGGCACCAATTATTTTTCTCATGATTTTCCTTTTGGCGGACTGGACAGAATAGAAAATTATTACACAGGGTAAGGAGTCTTTGAATGAATTGTCTCTTGTTATGTTTATAGAACAGCGGGTATTTCATGAACAGAAAAAAATCATCTTCGTGAATGAATTTTTGGCTACGGGAGCCATATCTGAAAAAGAGCTTGGTTTTCGATCATAATTATTTTATTGTATCAGCAATCAATTCAAAAAACTTTTCTTGCTGTTTCCGGCCTGTTTCCGGGCTTTCCACATAAAATCATAGATTCTGAAACAAGGCCGGTTTTATTCCCAAGCTATTCGGACAATTCCATTTAAATCTCGTAACAGGAGATTGTTATGAAGACCATTTTTTCAACCATGATCGTTTTTCTTTTCTTCTTTGACTCATCATTTGCCGAAACGAAACTTAAAATCGGCACCGATGAATGGCCGCCTTATGAATATGTTACGGGCTTGCCTGGAAATGAATGCATGAGCGGTTTTTCCACGGATGTTATTCTTTTGGTTCTTAAAAAAATGAATGTGATTCCAAATGGCCGAATAGAGCAGTTCCCGTGGGCGAGGGGAGAAAAGATGGTCATTGATGGCTCGCTTGACATGCTTTATACGGCCGCCACCAGCGAAAAAAGGGCAAAAATAGTGCATTACCCCTCGGAACCGATCGTTGAGTCGGCATGGTCCTTGTTTATCAGAAGCGAAGACTCCGGGAAACTCAAGTATGAAAGCCTTGGTGACCTTAAGGGCAAAAGAATAGGCGTGGTCAGGGCCTATGCCTATACCCCTGAATTCAGATCATTTATTGAGGCTGAACAGAATTATGAAGAAGTTGCCGGAGACGATCAGAATGTCAGGAAGTTGATGTACAGGAGAATCGATTATATAGTCATGGACTATGGTAATGGCTTGTATCTCATAGATAAAATGAATCTTACCGGCAAGATCGTACCTCTTAAAAAGCCCATAGCCAAGATATCCCTCTACCCTATATTCAGCAGGAACACCGTCGAGAAGGAGTTTGTGGACAGATTTTCAGATGAGCTAAAAGCCTTCAAGGCGACGCCTGAATATAAAAAAATCTATGACAGATATTTTTCAGTAAGCGGAGATATTCCCGGTCAATAAAACCAGCGTTTGGGGATAGTTATGAAAAGGTTATTCTTTCCTTTGATCATTTTTCTGCTTTTTCCAGATTGGGCAAATGCCGGAACCGAGATTACGGTTGGTACTGATGAATGGCCGCCCTATGAATATGTTGAAGGTGCTGCGGGAAATGATTTTGTGACCGGGTTTTCAACAGAAGTGATTCTTGCTGTCTTTAACAAGATGAATATCCAGGTAAAGGACAGGATCTCCGTGTTCCCTTGGGTCAGGGGAGAAATCATGCTCATGAATGGTGCGCTCGATATGTTGTATTCTGCCGGATCAAATCCTTACAGGTCGCAGCTTGTTCATTATCCCAAGGAATCTCTTATGGAGACATCATGGTCATTTTTTATTCGTAAGGAGGATGAGAGAAGGCTTAAGTACGAGTCCTTTGCTGACCTCAAGGGTAAAAAAATTGGGGTTGTAAGAGGTTATTTTTACTCTCCTGAATTTTTGGAATTTATCCGTACCGAGAAAACCATCGAGGATGTTGCTTACGATGATCAGAATCTTAAAAAGCTCGTCCACGGAAGGCTTGATTATATTGTGATGGATAAAATGAACGGGCTGTATTTGATAAAAAAACTGGGGCTATCCGACAGGGTTGTCGCCATTGAAAAGCCACTCAAGACAGTAAGTATTTATGCTATTTTCAGCAAAGAGACAGTGGAAAAAAGCTTTGTGGACAGCTTTTCGGCTGCACTTGGCGAGTTCAAGACAAGTTTTGAATATAATTTGATATATAAAAAATATTTTTCAGATCCAGGCAGTACAGAGAGTAATCATAGAGTCAAAGCCCCCTGATGTTTTTTTCATCAGGCAATCAATAAACCAACAAACGAGAGGTCGACCCATGAAACGTATTATTTCTTTTGTTATTCTGTCATTTTTCTTGTCTGTAACCGCAAACGCCGAAATTAAAGAACTGACCATAGCAACTGATGACTGGCCTCCTTATGAATTCAAGGTTGGCGACCCAGGAAATGAATACATAAGCGGCTTTTCAACAGAAGTGATCCAGGCTGTTCTTAAAAAAATGAACATAGGTATCAAGGGGAAGATATTGCAATATCCCTGGGCGCGTGCTGAAAAAATGGTCATAGATGGAGAGGCTGACATGATTTTTACCGCAGCCACAAGCGAAAAAAGGGCCCAGATCACCCATTATCCCACTGAATCCCTGATGGAGTCATCGTGGTCTTTTTTCATAAGAAAGGAAGACGAGGCCAAACTCAAATACGATACTTTCGATGATCTTAAAGGCAAAAAAATTGGCGTTGTAAGGGCATATTCCTATACTCCTGAGCTATGGGCATTCATGGAAAAGGAGAAAAATTTTGATGAAGTTGTCAATGATGAACTGAATGTAAAAAAGCTCCTGGCAAAGCGCATAGACTTCATTGCCATGGATTTTGGAAATGGCATGGCTCTTTTAAAAAAGATGGAACTTGCTGATAAGGTGATAGTTTTAAAAAATCCCATCAAGGTAGCTTCGCTTTATGCGATTTTCAGCCAAAAGACCATTGACAAGGATTTTGTGGATAAATTTTCTGCGGAATTAAAGTCACTGAAGGCCACTCCTGAGTACAAGGCTATTTATGACAAATATTTTGGAAAATAGCCCTCTGGCTTGTGCCAGTATTGTTGAAATAACGCAACCTTAGGTAGGATTAGGGGTGCATTATCTATAAATCCCGTAATCCGGCGTCAACCAAGGCTTTATGCTGGGTTACGTGCAAAGGATGCTCTAACCCGATCTACATAAAAAATCTGACTGTTCATCATTGGTTTGTCCCAGAGCTGCCGGATTCTCCTTAAACCGCTAAAAAAGTCAAAGAATCTTGGACGCGCCAGATATCACAAGAACACTGATTAATTTTGATAAAGCAGCAAAAAGTCCGATTCCCGTCATTCCGGCGCAGGCCGAAATCCAGAAGTATTTGATAATAGTGGATGCCGGATCAAGTCCGGCATGACGGTGAGGCCATCATTTTTTATAAATAAAGAAAAAGGAGATTTTCATGAAGTGGTTTCAGGATCTCAAGATAGGAAAAAAACTTGCTGGCGGCTTCATGCTGGTATCTTTGATTGCGATAATCATTGGAATTGTCGGATTTATCGGCTCTGTGAAACTGGAGGATCAGCTCGATGAGGTTGGAGTTGTCAGACTGCCAAGCATATTGGGGCTTGAGATAATAAACGAAGCCCAGACAGCTGTCAAATCAGCTGAGCGCACACTTCTTATTCCCGGAGCTGATAAGGACAGGGTCGAACTACAGTACAAAAACATAAAGGATGCTTTTGACAGGGCAGATAAGGGCTGGAAAATTTATGAGCCTTTGCCCCAGACAAAAGAGGAGGCAGAGCTCTGGAAACAGTTTGTTCCTGCCTGGAATGACTGGAAAAAGCATCTTGACGCATATGTAAATCTTAGCAGGGATTACAGGGAATCAAAGGATCAGGGCGCTTATGACAAAATGATTGCTCTTTGTTTTAAGGACATGACCGTCAGCTTCAGGATTGCCGAAGAACTTCTTGGAAAAATCATTGATATCAACATCAAGGTGGCAGAAGAAGCAAAGCAAAAAGCAGATACATCGGCAAAATCGGTCAAGTTCTGGATAATCATTTCCATTGCAATGGGCCTTTTGTTCGCAGTCCTTGCCGCCTTAATCATAACAAAGGGAATAACAAAACCAATAATGACATGCGTGGCTGCGGCTGAGAGTATCGCGGCTGGTAATACTGACGTTCAGCTTGATGTGACTTCAAAGGACGAAACCGGCTACCTTCAGGTATCAATGTCAAAAATGGTTGAAGCCATAGTGGCTCTTATTTCTGATGTATCTGTACTTTCCAGGGCGGCTGTTGATGGAAAGCTTGCCACAAGGGCCGATGCAACAAAGCATAAAGGCGATTTCAGAAAAATAATTGAAGGTGTTAATGGAACGCTTGATTCTGTAATAGGGCCTCTGAACGTATCTGCTGAATATGTAGACCGTATAAGCAAGGGAGATATCCCGCCAAGAATCACGGATTCGTATAGTGGAGATTTCAACGAGATCAAAAACAACCTCAATCAGTGCATTGATGCCATAAAGGCTTTGATTTCAGATACCAATGAACTTTCCAAGGCAGCAATCGAAGGAAAGCTTTCTAACCGTGCGGATGCTCACAGACATCAGGGTGATTTCAGAAAAATAGTTGAAGGCGTAAACAGCACCCTTGATGCAGTGATAGGGCCGCTCAATGTTGCTGCGGAATACGTCGATCGCATCAGCAAAGGTAATATTCCAGATAAAATAACTGACACTTATAATGGTGATTTTAATTCAATCAAAAACAATCTGAATGTTCTGGTGGATGCGAACAAGGAAATTACAGCGGTTGCAGAAGCCATAGCCGGCGGCAATCTTACTGTTGCGGTGAAGAAAAGATCGGAACAGGATAAGCTGATGCAGGCTCTTGAGACCATGCTCAGCAAATTGACCGAAGTTGTCAATGACGTGCAGCAGTCTGCCGGGGTGGTTGCCACAAGGGCAGATGAGCTAAGCTACAAGTCGGAGCAGATATCCCAGGGCTCGACCGAGCAGGCCGCATCGGCTGAAGAAGTATCTTCATCCATGGAAGAGATGAGTGCAAATATAATGCAGAATGCCGAAAATGCACAACAGACAGAAAGAATTGCCACAAAGGCCGCCGAGGATGCAATACAGGGAGGAACTGCTGTTACTGCCACAGTGGGTGCAATGAGGGAAATTGCTGGCAAGATATCCATAATAGAAGAAATAGCTCGTCAGACCAATATGCTTGCGCTTAATGCGGCGATAGAAGCTGCAAGGGCCGGAGAACACGGCAAGGGTTTTGCCGTTGTTGCTGCTGAGGTCAGAAGGCTTGCAGAAAGAAGCCAGACAGCGGCAGGAGAGATCAACAGGCTGTCAAGTTCCAGCGTCGAGGTTGCGGAAAAGGCCGGAGAATTGCTGGCGAGCATAGTTCCGGCGATTCAAAAGACGGCTGATCTTGTTCAGGAAATTACAGCCGCGAGCAATGAACAGAAAACAGGTACGGATCAGATATCAAAAGCCATTCAGCAGCTTGATCAGGTTATACAGCAGAATGCAGCAGGCGCAGAAGAAATGGCTGCAACCACGGCAGAACTTAAAGGTCAGTCAGCCCAACTTCAGGACGCCGTCGGTTTTTTTAGAACAGAAAATATAAGAAGCCACAGGATGCCGTCCCAGACACGATTTTCCGCGTCTGCCCCAAAACAGTTGAAAGCCCAGGCCCAAAAAATTCTTACCGAGCACAAACCAAAGCAGGGCGGCGCTTTTCTGGATCTGATTGAAAAAGGAAGAAAAGATAATCTGGATTCGGAGTTTGAAGAATATTAATTTTTTGATCTTGCGCCCCAGGTGCCAGTTAGTAAATGGGGGCAGGATAGCAAAGAAAAAAAGCACAGTTTAAAAATCAAAAAGGGTTACAGCAATTTGCTGTAACCCTATGATATCGTGTGGCGGGAACAACGAGACTCGAACTCGCGACCTCCGGCGTGACAGGCCGCAGATCGTCTTTTTATCTACTTTCATTGCTTTATTTTTGTTATTGATTTTATTGACTTTTCAACAACACACATCCTTCTGGTTTTTATTCTTTTTTATCTTTTTTTGCGTTTTAGGTTGGAAATAAGGTTGGAAAAATGTTATTTCCAACCTGTATTTTTGAGGTGAACTATTTCCAGCAACCTGAAAAGGATTCCCGATGTCTGAAAGAGAATCAAAGCCATCCAACGCCAGAAACAAGACAGACTATCCAGGTGTTTTTTATCGCTTCAGAGAAAGAACCGGACATAAGGGCAAAATCGAAAAGGTTTATTATGTTTTGTACAAGAAGAACGGAAAGCTTTTTGAAGAGCCAGTTGGTGGGCAGCATTCAGATGACATGACCGCAGCAAAGGCAAGCAGGATCAGGGCGGAACTTATCGAAGGCAAAAGACACAGCAAAAAGGAAGAACGAGAAGCCGAAAAGGCAAGGAAGGCGGCAGAAGAAAGCAAATGGACTATCCATAAGCTCTGGGAATCGTATATTCTGCATAAGGATGAAAACAAATCTTTAAGGACTGACAAAGGCAGGTATCAAAAATACCTTCCCAGCCTTGTTAAGCTTGAGCCGCATGAAATTACCGCAATCCATGTTGATAAAATAATGAAGGGGATGAAAGACAAATCTCCCCAGACAAAAAAGCATGTCCTCATTCTTCTCAAGCGCATTGTAAACTATGGAGTAAAAAGAAATCTTTGTGAAAGCCTGAAGTTCCACCTTGAAATGCCAAAAGTGAACAACATAAAAACAGAGGATCTGACCCCAGATGAATTGCAAAGGCTTCTTGATGTTCTTAACAGCCATCCAAACATCCAGGTTGCAAATATCATCAAAATGGCCCTCACCACTGGCATGAGAAAGGGAGAGATTCTGAATCTCAAATGGGAGGATGTCGACTTCATCAGGGGATTCATAACCATAAGAGATCCTAAAGGCGGCAAGGATGCAGTCATACCGCTGAATGAGGCAGCCCGTATGATTCTTGAAAACCATCCAAGAATGGCAAACTCCGCTTATATTTTTCCAGGCATTAACGGTCAAAAGCGGGTTGGAATAGAAACAACAGCCAGAAAAATCAAAAAGTTGGCTGAACTGCCAGAAGATTTCAGAATATGTCATGGTTTAAGGCATGTATTTGCATCAATGCTGGCTTCAAGCGGTGAGGTTGAGATGTACACTCTACAAAAACTTCTTACCCACAAAAACCCTATCATGACCCAGCGGTATGCTCATTTGAGGGATGAGACTCTTAAAAATGCTTCCGAGGTGGCTTCAAGGGTTCTTTCAAAGGCAACTTCAGATAAGAAACCAAAGATTGAAAAGCTGGACGATTACAGAAAGGCTTCAGGGGATAAATAAGAAAACCATATATGAATAACACTAATTTACGAACTTATTCATAACACACTGTTTTTTTAAGATTAATTCAATGACAGAACAGCATGATAAATTCTTGTTATACGAATTTATTACTGCTTCAGATCAAGCGACCGCATGATTTATTAGAGCCTTCTAATTTTTCATGCTGTCACTGGCTATGCCTCCCTTCCCTGTTTTCAAAATACATACATGCCGGAAAAAGACGTAATTGCAGGCTATTAAGTAGATACAACAATACTAAGCTTGCAATTATGTAAGATATGAGATCAATATATCAGCCTGATCAGAAGCATGTTCTCATGGCTGACATACTGGATCAGTTGCTTCATCGGCATTATAAAACACAGAAACAAATCTGTTTTCATATCATCAGGAAAAAAATGAACACCGAAGAATTAAAGAAACTCGAGGCGACGCTATGGCAATCGGCAGACACTCTGAGGGCAAACTCGGATCTCAAGTCGTCCGAATATTCAACTCCTGTGCTGGGGCTTATTTTTTTAAAGTTTGCAGACAATAAATACTGCCTTCATGAAGAAGAGATAAACGCTGAATTTGAGAAGCTCAAAGGCACGCGCCGGGAAAAGCCGGTTCATGAGATTGCCATTGAAAAATGCGGTTTTTATCTGCCTCCTGAAGCCCGCTATGAATATCTCCTTAACCTGCCTGAAAAGGAAGACATAGCCAAGGCGATCAAAAAAGCAATGCAGCTTGTCGAAGAATATAAGCCTGAACTCAGGGACACCCTGCCCCAGGATGAATATTTCCGTCTTGTGAGGAAGGATGAATACAGGATCATACCCAAGCAGCTTTTAAAGAATTTTGCCGACATTCCCAAAAACGCCTCAGGCGATATGTTCGGTCAGATTTATGAATATTTCCTCGGCAAGTTTGCAATGGCAGAAGGTCAGGGAGGCGGAGAGTTTTTTACTCCTCGTTCTGTTGTCCGCCTTATGGTCGAAATAATAGAGCCTCACAACGGAACAGTTTTTGACCCTGCCTGCGGTTCTGGTGGAATGTTTGTCCAGTCCGGCCAGTTCATGGAAGCCCGTAAGACTCCGGGTGAAGATTCAAGCCTGTTTGTATATGGAGTTGAAAAGACTCTTGAAACGGTAAAACTCGCCAAGATGAATATTGCGGTTAATGGCCTTAGAGGCGATATCCGCCAGGCAAACAGCTATTATGAAGATGTTCATGGCAGCTTCGGCAGTTTTGACTATGTTCTGGCAAATCCTCCTTTCAATGTCGATGATGTCAATCTTGAAAAGGTGGAGGCGGACAGGCGTTTCAATACTTATGGGGTTCCCCGTAATAAAGGCGACGCGAAAAAGGCAAAGAAGAGCAAGGAAGACGGAAGTAATAAAGGCGTTGCTACTGTCCCCAACGCCAATTACCTCTGGATCAATCTTTTCGCCACATCCCTGAAAGAAAATGGTCGAGCAGCCCTTGTAATGGCTAATTCCGCTTCTGACGCACGACACAGCGAAGCTGACATCCGCAAAAACCTGATAGAAAACAACCTGATATATGGAATGCTGACCCTGCCTTCCAATATGTTTTATACTGTAACGCTTCCGGCCACTCTCTGGTTTTTTGACAAGGCCAAAAAGGACGATAAAATTCTTTTCATAGACGCGCGTAATATCTTTACCCAGATAGACAGGGCGCACAGGGAGTTTTCGGAAGAGCAGGTTCAGGACATTGCCGTTATCAGCCGCCTGCATCGTGGAAACAGACAGGCGTTCACAGATCTTGTTCATGGCTGCTTTGGAAAAGGCTTTGAAAGGCTGAAGGAAAATATGCCTGAGCTTGCCGCTGTTTCTGAAAAGCTTATAGAGCTTATCAAAGAGTTCGAGGAAAAGGATATTCCTGATTTTAAACCCGTGCTTGGTAAGGCGGATATTCTGCTTAAAGCTTATTCGGTTTACTCTGAAGCCACAGATACAAAAAAGGTGGATGAAGCCAACACAAGCCAGCGGGAACTTGCCCTGACCATCTCGCCCTTTTTTGTTTCCCTGCATGAACTTCTTAAAGATGTGGACAGAAAAGTCCGTCACATAGAAAAGGAACAGGGCAAGACCAAAGACCTTAAAAGCCTGAAATCCGATCTTGAGGAACTGCACAGGGAAGTGAAGGCGTCCGAATATTTCTTTTCCCATATATTCTGGCTTCAGGAGCGTTTCCCAGATGCAAGATACGAGGATGTAACTGGCCTGTGCAAGCTCGCGAGCCTTGATGAGGTCAGGGAGCAGGAATATTCGCTTAATCCCGGTCGTTATGTTGGCGTAGTAATAGAGGAGGACGGCAAGACAGAGGAAGAGTTTATTGAAGAAATCCTTGCCATGAATGAAGAGCTTGAAAAGCTGAATGCCGAAGCCCGTGAACTGGAAGCTGTGATTAGTCACAATATCAGGCAGATTGCGGGGGAAGAATGAATTTTGATTTACTAACAATTGAAGATTTAGGCATTCTTGAGCGTGGACGTTCTCGGCATAGGCCCAGAGACGATAAATCTTTGTATGGTGGTATTTATCCTTTTATTCAAACTGGGGATGTCAAACATGCCCCTTTTTATATTTCTTCATACTCGCAGACTTACAATGAAAAAGGTCTTGCTCAAAGTAAATTATGGGGAAAAGGAACTCTCTGTATCACAATTGCTGCAAATATTGCTGATACGGCTTTTTTAGGATTTAATGCTTGTTTTCCTGATAGTATTCTCGGTTTTACTCCATATAAGACTAAATCAGATGCAAAATTTATTAAATACTGTTTTGATGTCTACAAAACAACACTGGAAGCTATTTCAAAAGGAACGACACAAGACAATCTGAGTCTGGAAAAAATAAAAAAAGTTAGATTTAAAATCCCAGCCCTCCATATCCAACGTAAAATTGCCGCCGTCCTTTCAGCCTACGACGACCTGATTGAAAACAACAACCGCCGGATTGCCATTCTGGAAAAAATGGCAGAAGAGCTTTATCGTGAATGGTTTGTCCGCCTCCGTTTTCCCGGACATGAAAAAGTAAAGATTGTCAAGGGTGTGCCGGAAGGCTGGGAGGTAAAAAAATTAAAAGATATCTTAGAACTTGCTTATGGCAAGGCATTAAAAGATGAACATCGGATGGTTGGTAATGCTCCTGTCTACGGTTCAAGCGGTATTGTTGGATATCATAATAAAGCTTTGGTAAAAGGCCCTGGAATTGTGGTGGGGAGAAAAGGCAATGTGGGGAGTGTTATTTGGGTAAATTTAGATTTTTATCCTATTGATACAACATATTATGTAAAATCAGAATATCCTTTAGAATATCTTTATTACCTTATTCAGAGTATGAATTTTATAAATAATGACGCCGCCGTTCCAGGATTAAACAGGGAACAAGCATATGCGAATAAATTTTATTTCCCTGATTCATCATTGATAGATAATTTTGTTAGATCTATAAAGCCACTCTTTCGACAAAAAGACATTTTTAAACAAAAGAATGAATCATTGTCCATCACCCGCGACCGCCTCCTCGCCCGTTTGATGTCCGGCAAGATAGATCTGGAAAAGCTGGACATACACTTTCCACAATCAATGCTTGAAGAAACGGCTGGCGAGCCTGGCGAAACGCCTGATACCATACCGTCCCAAAACAAAAACGCTGACACAAGGAGATAAAGAAAATGTCCGGGCTTTTTTCATCCTCTGAATACAGCACATGGTTTAAAGAGCTTAAAGACAATATCTCCCAGGCCAGACACAGGGCGGCCCTTGCCCTCAACTCCGGGCTTGTTGAAATGTACTGGCTTCTTGGTTCAAGAATTATCCAGAAAGAGCGGGAATCATCATGGGGGTCTGCTTTTGTGGAAAGACTGTCCCGCGATCTTTCTTTCGAGTTCCCGGACATGAAGGGCTTTTCCCGCAGAAACCTGTATGCCATCAGGCAATGGTATCTGTTTTATTCCCCGCTTTCTCCAAATGTGCCACAGGCCGTGGCACAAATCCCCTGGGGACATAACCGTCTGATTATAAGCAAGATCAAGGATTATGAAGAGGCTCTCTGGTACGCAAGGTCTGTTGTTGAACACGGCTGGAGCAGAGATGTTCTTGAGCTTAAAATTGATAAAAACGAATATCAAAGGATTGGAAAATCCCTCACCAATTTTACGTCCACACTCCCTGCCTCACATTCAGAGCTTGCACAGGAAACATTGAAAGACCCATATAATTTCGATTTTCTTGGCCTTGAGGATGAAGCCCAGGAAAGGGCCATAGAGAATGCTCTTACAGCAAGAATAACAGATTTTCTTCTGGAGCTTGGCAAGGGCTTTGCCTTTGTCGGACGGCAGGTAAAGCTCGCAGTCAGCGATAACGAGTATTTTCTGGACATGCTGTTCTATCATCTTGATCTGCGGTGTTTTGTGGTCATCGAATTAAAGGCCGGAAAGTTCAAGCCTGAATATGCTGGCAAACTGAATTTTTACCTTTCAGCCGTCGATTCCCAGATGAAGCGCCCAGGAGATAATCCGTCAATCGGCATCCTTCTTTGCAGAAAAAAAGACAGCATTGAAGTCGAATATGCTCTTCGTGACATAAACAAGCCCATAGGCGTTAGTGATTACATACTTACCCAGGCTGTCCCGGCAGATATGGCTCCCAGATTGCCAACGGTTGAAGAACTGGAAGATGAACTTGTAAGGAGAATATCCAGAGACATTCAGGAGGAAGATAAGGATGCCTAACTTTATCTCTGAAGACCAGATCGAAAAAGCCGCTGTTTCGCTTTTGAAGGACTCTTTGGGCTACAGAACCATCAACTGCTACACGGCTGATGTTGAAAACCTTTCGGACAGATCAAACCGTGAAAAAAAGCAGGATGTGGTATTTAAGGATATCCTTAAAAAATACGCTGTAAAACTGAATCCGGCAATTCCTGAACCTGTAATTGATCAGGCCATTGAAAACCTCACAGCCCGGCGTTTCTCCATGTCTCCTATTTTTGCAAACAAGGAGGTTTACGGTCTTGTAAGAAATGGCATTCCTGTTCAGTTTGAAAACAGCAAGGGAAGAACCGAATATGCCCGTGTAAGAGTCATTGATTTTACCGATCCCCAGAAAAACGATTTTCTTGCTGTCACCCAGTTATGGATTAAGGGCGAGAGATACCCTCGAAGGCCGGATATTCTCATATACATCAATGGTCTGCCTCTTGTGTTCATCGAGCTTAAAAACTCCAACGTAAAGGTTCAGAACGCCTTTGATGACAACCTCACAAATTACAAACATGATATTCCGCTTCTTTTCAACTACAACGCCTTTTGCGTGCTTTCAAACGCCATAGAAACAAGGGTTGGAAGCTTTACAGCCGGATACGAGCATTTTTTCAGCTGGTTAAGGGCAGATGATGAAACCGAAAAGGTAAACAGAAAAGCCATAGAAAAAGAAGGAACAAGCCTTGAGCGAGTGCTTAACGGTATTTTTCCAAAAGAGCGCCTTCTTGATTATATTGAAAATTTCATCCTTTTTTATAAAGACAGCACCAAGATAGTTGCCCAGAATCATCAATATATAGGCGTGAACAAGGCCATTGAGTCTTTCAACCTTAGGGAAGAGAAAAAAGGGAAGCTCGGCGTTTTCTGGCATACACAGGGGTCAGGAAAAAGCTTTTCCATGATCTTTCTGGCGAGAAAGATATTCCACAGATTTACAGGTAACTATACCTTTGTGATCATCACTGACCGGGACGATCTGGACGGTCAGATTTACAGAAACTTTCTTGATACATCCACTGTCTCCAAAAGCGAGGCTGCACGCCCTAAGAATTCATCTGAAATGCGGGATTTTCTCGGACGGAATATGCGTCTTGTATTTACGCTTATCCAGAAGTTCCGCTTTGACAAGGGCAAAGAATATCCGGTTTTATCAGAACGAAACGACATCATTGTAATTGTGGATGAGGCACACAGAACCCAGTACGCCTCCCTTGCCGAAAACATGAGAAAGGGCCTGCCCAATGCCCAGTATTTCGCTTTCACAGGTACGCCAATACTTGGCAGGAGCAGCCAGTCATATAAGGGTAAAACCTTTGACTGGTTCGGCGGTTATGTCAGCCAGTATAATTTTGCCCAGTCCATTGATGACGGGGCGACTGTCCCGCTTTTCTATCAGAAACGCGTTCCTGAGGTTCTTATTCAGAATGAAAACCTGAGTGAAGAGTTCTATCAGATACTTGAAGATGAAAATCTTGATTTAGAAGACAAGGAAAAGCTTGAAAAGGAGTTCTCAACCGAGCTTGAGGTAATCAAAAGGGATGACCGCCTTGAAACCATAGCAAAGGATATTGTCGCCCATTTTTCGGGTCGTGGCTATCTGGGCAAGGGGATGGTCATATCAGTAGACAAATTTACATCCGTCAAGATGTACGACAAGGTTAAGGCCCAATGGAAGGAAGAAATAAAGAAGCTGGTTGGTCAGGTCAGCAGGGCTTCTGGGGAATTGCTAAAACAAAGATTGCAGAAAAAGCTTGATTATATGCGCTCAGTTGAAATGGCGGTTGTAATCAGCGAAGATGCAGGTGAAGAGGAACGGTTTACGCGCCAGGGCCTTGATATCAAGCCTCACAGGGAAAAGATCAACGAAATAGACGCCAACGGCCATGACATAGAATACCGCTTTAAAGACCCTTCAGACAAACTTCAACTTGTATTTGTGTGCGCCATGTGGCTAACAGGCTTTGACGCTCCGACGGTTTCGACGCTGTATCTTGACAAGCCAATGAAAGATCATACGCTCATGCAGACCATAGCCCGCGCCAACCGTGTCACATCATACACGATAAACGGCATTCAGAAAAACTGCGGTGAGGTTGTGGACTACTACAATGTGTTCAGGAACATGAAAAAGGCTCTGTCTGATTATGCTCTTGGAGATGACAGGGAAAAAGAAACTCCTGTACAGGACAAATCAAGCCTGTTTGCCCTTCTTGATGATTCAATAACGCAGGGAACGGATTTCTGCGCTTCTCTTGATATGGATCTTAATCAGGCTATTGAATCAGGTACAACCTTTAAAAAGCTTCATCTCTTCAAGTCTTTCGCCAACAAGCTTTTGGAAAAGGATAATTACTGGAAAGAGTTCAAGGTGTACGAAAACACAATCTCTTCCCTTTATGAAGCCTGTAAGCCTGAGATACTCGAAGGACGCTTCAGGCCAACGGTTGCTGTTTTTCAGTACCTCCGGGGTGTTGTAGAGGGAATCATTGGCAGTACAGACATTGACGAGGTTAAACAAAAAATAGGCGAACTCCTTGATCAGAGCATTATAACGGCAAATGATGCCCTTTTTGCCTCAGAGCCAAAGCCTGAGTTTCAGATTATTAAGAAGGGAAGAGTTCTTGATCTGAGTAAAATTGATTTTGACAAGCTGAAAGAAGAATTCAAGGAGAAGGAGTTCAAAAATATCGAGATTGCAAGTCTCCGTGATTTCATCGAAAAAAAGCTTGTAGAAATGATGAAAGACAACATCACCCGCGTCAATTTTGCTGAAAAATTGCAGGAGATCATCAACAAATATAATTCAGGCGGCACAACAACTGAAGACTATTTTGCAGAGCTTGTTAAATATACGGAAGACATGAAAGCCGAAGATGAACGTCATATAAGGGAAGGCCTGACCGTTGACGAGCTTGAAATATTCGATATTCTGACAAAAGATAAAATGACCAAGGCTGAAGAGATAATCGTCAAGAATGCGGCAAAGCATATTCTGAAAAGACTGATTGAGGAGCAGCCGAAAGTATTGGTTCAAGACTGGTTCAGGGACTCCCAGAGTCAGGTTAAGGTAAAACATGCCATTGAAGAGGTTCTTGATCAGGATTTACCTGAATCTTACGACAAGGAAATATTTAAGGAAAAAAGCCAGAAGCTTTATGATCTTGTCTATGAGTATTCTTCAAGAGGCTTTAAATGGGCGGCATGATACAGCCTAAATGCAGATCTAATATCCATTCATAACTAAAACAGATGATCTATGTCCGAGCTTTTCTGGTATCCGGGTGCTTTCAAACTATTTTTTTTCCGCGATGTTAGATTGGTGCTTGGCTTGAAAACATGAAAAGAAACAAAGCACCGGGCGCGATGAGATTATCTAATTCAAGATATTTGCCTCATATCTTCTGGGTTATATCCGCTTTTTAATAAAGCATAACTCAAATGTGAGCATAAAAACTGTTACAAGTCAAAAAAGTCAAAAATAATAGATAGAAAGCACTCATAAGCTTGACGAAATCATAAAAATAAACTTATATATTAAATGTATTTTGTGCTTTGAAAATTAGGATACAACTACATGATGTAAATAGCAGACACAAGGCAAAAGGAAATATAATTTGCCGCGATAACTATCAATAACTCTCAAACAGACAGGTTTTAATGATCACTAAAAGGTTGTATCTGGACAGTCCACCTGAAGGACAGGTCAAAAACTATTCTAATTCTTACATAAGCCTCAAATCTGCCCAAGCACACCACTTGAAAGCCCCAGAGCTTTTACAGATAATATCATTTTTATATTTAGAGACAAACTCATCACGCATAACATTTTCAAAGTCAGAATTCCTTCGGCTTCAGAATAATAGTTTTGCATCAAATGCTTATTATTATTTTTAATTAATGATTTAAAATCAATTATTTACTTTATTATTTTTACACTTGATTCTTCCATAAAGAATGTTATTTTGCAAAACAGATAAAAGAGAAAAATGATTAATAGCAGCCCATAACATCAATTAAAAAATATGAAAGGAGGAAGATGAATTAAACATAGAATAGAAACATGATGAACAGAACGAGCATCAGCTATTCTAAACAGGATAGCTTAAAAACACATTTAAAATGAGGAGAGAATTTGAATAATTTTTCTAATGATTTTAGCAACAGATCAACGAACCAGGCAGTTTTTATTAACGAGAAAGAAGCTGCACAGCGTTATAGCATAAGCATAGCAAAACTCCAGCAAGACAGATTCCACAGAAAAGGCTTTCCTTACGCAAAACACGGCAACAGGGTCTTATACAACGTAACAGTCTGCGATGAATATCTAATGGAAAAGATGATTTATGTTGAAGGGAACAATTCTTAAGAAAATGCCCTGATGTCTGGTCACATCAGGGCGTAGCGTAGAAGAATTAAACCTTAGACAATTGTAATTCAACCTAACAGGGGAACATGGGGCCTCTGAATGATCCCTTATTCCCTTAAGGAGTATATGACATATTTTAACAAAAAAAACAACGGAGTTGAAAATACCTCCTCGAAAGCTCTATTTAATGCCTCCTCTTCGCACGAAAAAATTCTTGATGCAATATACTCCAGAATCGGAAGCGCACCTGAATCAATATCATTTGATAGACTTCAAAGATTCAAAACCAGTGAAGATGTTAATGGTGAAAAATCTGGCTGGTATCTGGCTTTTTCCAATGACGAAATTCTTGCAGTGGTTCTTTTCGGCGACTGGAGAAAGTCGCCATTCAATAAATGGCACAGCAAGCAGAAAGACTGGGGACGCATTGACTCTGATGAAAGGGAACGAATCAATAAATATATAGAATCCTGCAAAGAAAAGTATGAGGCTGAACTGAAGGTTCAAAAAGACCGCGCAGCTGAAAAAGCCAGAAAAATATTTGATTCGGCGCAGCCCGTTTATGACTATGATGATTCTTATCTGGCTGAAAAAAACGTGCCTTCATTCGGATTAAGAAGAGCCAGCAATAAAACGCTCATAGTCCCTATCACTAATATCAGCGGTGAAATTCGCTCTCTCCTCTTTATTAAAAAAATCGATTCAATTGATTCATTGAATAAAGCTCGCTTCATCAAAAAATTTCTCTTTCAGGGAGAAAAGGGCGGTTGCTTCTTCAGACTGCCAGGAGATGAAAACGGGCCTGCTTGCATTGGTGAAGGTTACGCAACCTGCGCCAGTATATTTATGGCAACAGGGTATGAGGTTTTTTGCGCTTTGGACTGCCATAACTTGAAGGCTGTTGCCATGCTTGTCAGCAAAATTACCAAAAGGAAAATTATAATTTGTGCTGATAATGACATAGCAAGACAGGAGGGAAATATCGGAGTCCAGAAAGCAATGGAAGCCGCCAGGGATTCAAGATCATTAGTGGCAGTGCCAAAACTCGATGACAATCATTCCAATTCCATAGATTTTAATGACCTGTATCAATTAAGAGGGCCTGAAGAAGTTAAGAAGCAGATCAATTCCGCAAAAACCCCTGACAGCATTAGTATTGATACTCTTAATGATGGCGCTGAAGAAGAAATACATTTTCTGCCTTCACAGCTTCCTGAAATGGGTGCAGATGCGTTTTATGGTATTGCAGGTGATGCGGTGAGGCTTGCGTGCAGATCAAGTGAAGCTGACCCTGCGGCAGTGCTTTCAACCTTCCTTGTAAGATTTGGGGTGGAAGCTGGACGTCATACATATTATGCGGTTGGAGACTCTGAACACTATACCAATGAATATGTCGCAATAATCGGAACATCTTCTAAAGCAAGAAAAGGAACAAGTGCAAAACCCATAGACAAATTTTTTGATTTTGAAGGAGCTGCACAAACTTCGCCCGGCCCATTAAGTTCAGGTGAGGGCATCGTTCAAGCGGTCAGAGATGAAGTCAAGGAATGGAATTCGGACAAAGATACCTATAAAACAGTTGATCCAGGAGTTTCAGACAAAAGACTTTACGTGAATGACTCAGAACTTGGGGCGGCTCTTAAATCCATGAAGCGAGAAGGGAATACACTTTCTGCCAATCTTAGGTATTTATTTGATTCAGGGAGTTCTGATCCTCTTACAAAAACAACTAAAATCCGCACAACCAATGCCCATGTTGGGATTGTAGCCCATTGCACTGAGATAGAGATGAAAGCCCATCTTCCGAATCTTGAAGCTCACACAGGCTTTGCAAATCGTTTTCTGTGGATATCTGCAAGCCGAAAAAAGATCATACCGTTTCCAGAGCCAATGCCAGAGCATGAGGTTATGGGAATACAATGCAAAATAAATGAAGCTATCAAATATTCAAAAAAAGTTGGCAGGCTGAATTTTGATGATGAAGCCAGGATGATGTGGGCTAAAATATACCCTGAAATTTCGGCTGAAATACCCGGATCAATAGGGTCAATTCTTGGAAGGGCAGAAGCACATATGATCAGACTTTCTCTAATATATGCGATTCTTGATTCGTCTGAAAGCATAAAAAAAGTTCATCTACAAGCTGCTCAGTCATTCTGGAGGTATAGCGAGGCGTCTGCTCGGCATATTTTTAAGGAAACCCAACTCAGCGGTCTTGCTGCAAAAATTTATAAAATAATTGAGAAAGGACAGGTAACATCAACCGAATTGATAAAGAATCTTGGAAATAATTATTCTAAGAGCAAGCTTGAAGAGGCCCTTAAAGAGCTTGAACACATAATCGTTTCAGAGAAAATCAAAGGTAAAAGCAAAAAACCAACAACTATATTTCGGATTAAAGCTCTTTCTGATGCAAAACCTTATGAGTTTATAAATTCGTATGGGTCAGGCAATAAAGCCAGTATACCTCAAGGTCAAAATATTGTTTTAAAATCAGATGATTATATCGAAAAACAATTAAATTCGTTAAATTCGTTCGAGTTTAGTTTATCAGACGCACCTGAACGAATTCCTGCATAACAATTAAATATGGTGACAACGTCGGGCTATTTATACGCCCGACATAATCATCATGGTTGACCAAAGTTGACTGAATTTTTTCTATCATTCAAACAAGGAGCTAAAGTGGATACCGTAATCTTTAAATCTGAAGACTCTAAAAAAGAAAAATATAAAAATGAGCTTATGGAGTTCTGGAGTATTTTGCCTCCTGGCGAATTATCAAGGCAGGAAATAGCAAGGCAGGCCCTCGGAATTTCAAAGCAAGCTATGTACAAGCATTTTACACCTGAAGAACTCGATGAAATTGAAAAGCAGTGTCTTGAAATCAGAAGACAAAGATACAGCCTCAAGCTAATGAAAGTTGATGATACGGTATTTAGAAGAGCAATAGCTGGAAACATTCCGGCAGCAAAGCTTTGCTATCAGAGATTCGAAGGCTGGAACCCTAATCAAAAGATTGAAAAACCCAGAGAGGAAGAAGTAACAACTTTCAGCGTCAGGTTCACTGATGAATATTAATTGTCCTGGAGGTTGGAAATAAGGTTGGAAATGAAAAAAAGACCAAATAAAAAAGGGTCAGGTTTTTCAACCTAACCCCTTGATTTTATTGTGGCGGGAACAACGAGACTCGAACTCGCGACCTCCGGCGTGACAGGCCGGCGTTCTAACCAACTGAACTATGTCCCCGTGGTGTTTTAGGTGGTGGGCGAAACAGGGATCGAACCTGTGACCTACGGCTTGTAAGGCCGTTGCTCTCCCAGCTGAGCTATTCGCCCGCCAAAAACAAGGCATATCTATCAATGGGCGCTTCATATGTCAAGATAAAAAATAGCCTATGTTAAATTTATATTTTTTTCTTCGTATATGGAGCTGCTTATGCGAACAGATTTTGTGAGCAGAGAAGCAGCAAGAACTTCATCCATGTGATCCACAAGCTTTATTTCAAGCTGTTTGGCAACTGCCGGAGGTAGTTCGGCAAGGTCTCGTTCATTCTCCTTTGGAACCAGTATTTTTTTAATTCCGCCTCTGTGGGCAGCCAGAATCTTGTCCCTCAATCCTCCAATGGGAAGGACCCGGCCCCTGAGAGTAATCTCTCCGGTCATTGCCACAGTTCTGTCCACAGGGCATCTTGTGAGAACGGACACTATTGACGTGCACATTGCAATCCCCGCTGATGGCCCATCTTTGGGAATTGCTCCTTCAGGAATATGTATGTGAAGATCAAGGGATTTATAAAAATCAGGATCTATATTAAGGGCCTCGCACCTTGACCGGACATAGCTCACAGCAGCCCTTGCAGATTCTTTCATCACGTCGCCAAGTTTTCCGGTTACGATGAGTTCTCCCTTGCCGGGAATGGCAACGGCCTCGACGCACAGAAGCTCTCCTCCTGTCTGGGTCCATGCCATTCCTGTAACTATCCCGATTTGATCCGTACTTTCAGCATAGCCGATCCTGAATTTCTGCTGGCCCAGATATTTTGTGATCAGACTCGATTTTATTTCGAATTTCTTTTTATTGTCTCTGTCTTTTGCCTGCTCCCTGGCTATTTTTCTGCATATGGAAGCAATCTCTCGCTCCATATTCCTGACTCCGGCTTCGCGCGTAAACTCTCTTATTATTTTGTATACCGCAGGTGCCGTAAACTGGACATAATCCTTGTCAAGGCCATTGGCTTCTATCTGCTTCGGAATAAGATGTCGAACGGCTATTTCATATTTTTCGTGCTCCGTATATCCGGCAATCCTTATGATTTCCATCCTGTCCTGGAGAGGAAGAGGGATGTCAGGGAGCGTATTTGCCGTTGTTATGAACATGATATCAGAAAGATCATAATCAACGTCCAGGTAATGGTCGTTGAATGCGCTGTTCTGTTCCGGATCAAGAACCTCTAGAAGGGCCGAAGACGGATCTCCCCGGAAATCCATGGTCATCTTGTCAACCTCGTCAAGACAGACCACAGGGTTGTTTACCCCGACTTTTTTAAGGGATTGTATGATTTTGCCTGGAAGAGCTCCCACATAGGTTCTTCTGTGCCCCCTGATTTCGGCCTCATCCTTAACTCCGCCGAGCGATATTCTAATGTATTTGCGCCCCGTTGCCCTTGCCACAGATTTTGCGAGCGATGTTTTTCCTACGCCAGGAGGCCCGACAAAACATAGAATGGGGCCTCTTATTTTTTCGACAAGCGCCTGTACCGCGAGATACTCAACAATCCTTTCCTTGGGTTTTTGCAGGCCATAATGATCTTCGTTCAAAATAGCCTCGGCCGCATCCAGGTCATGGGTGATTTTTGATTTGTCGTACCAGGGCAGTGAAAGAAGCCAGTCTATATAATTTCTGGAAATGGCGGCTTCGGCAGACATGGGCGACATCTGCCTGAGCTTGTCGAATTCATGTTTTGCCTTTGTTGCGCCCTCCTTGGACATCTTTTTTTTCTTTATGCGCTTTTCAAGTTCGCCGAGCTCGTCCCTGTCGGTTTCCTCTTCCCCCATCTCGCGCTTTATGGCCCGCATCTGCTCGTTAAGATAGTATTTTTTCTGAACGTTTTCCATCTGGGTCTTGACACGACCCTTGATTTTCTGATCGACCCTGAATATCTCAATTTCTGTGTTTATCAGTTCAAGGACATGATTGAGACGAGCCTCAACCTCCATTTCTTCAAGAATACGCTGTTTTTCGGGATTTCTGAATGGAAGCTGGGCGGCCACCACATCCACAAGTCTGCCCGGATCTTCAATGGAACCTATGGCAAGGGTTGCTTCCTTGGGTATTTTCTTATTGATTTCAGCATATTCCCTGAAGCTTTCCAGTATAGCCCTGGAAAGAGCTTCTCCGTCTGCCGGGGCAACCATTTTTTCTGTCATCACTTCCACTGATGTCTCGAAAAAATCTTCATGCTTTGTAAATTCTGTAATCCTGGCCCTGACATGCCCTTCAATAAGTGCTTTAACATTGCCATCAGGAAGTTTGAGTATCTGAAGAACCTTTCCTATGGTTCCTATTGCGTTAATGTCTTTTTCTTCAGGCTCTTCAACTGCAGGATTCAACTGGGAAACAAGAAAGATGTTTCTATCCCTGTTCATTGCCTCTGTCAGAGCGTTTATTGATTTTTTTCTTCCGGCAAAAAGAGGAGCCACCATATGCGGAAAAACAACCATATCACGTAGCGGCAGAGTCGGCAGGATCAGTCTTTCCGGGCTGTCTGGGTCGTTTTTGAATAATTTTGAAAGGTTTATCATCGTCCACCTTGTTTATTACGAAAGCAGCACAATCCAAGAAAGCGTCTTTTTCAAGACGCATTCATCTTTTGATACTGAAGTCTTGAATCGTTTTTATAAAAAAGGGCTATAAACCCTGGTTTTAGCATTCCAAATAAAATGCGGGTTTACCTTATTCAAGGCAAGCCCGCATCTTTTTAATCAAATTCTGTAGTCACAGTTCTCTCGGCAGCATATTTTATGCAAATATGCATGGATATACATGCAAAAAATACTTGTCAGGCATGCTTCTGACTTTGTTCATATATCAGAATAGGAGCTTCTTTTTTAAGAATCACTTCTTCCCCGATAATGCATTCTTTTACATCAGGCAGGGAAGGAATTTCATACATTATATCGAGCATCGATGATTCAATTATTGCCCTAAGCCCTCGAGCTCCTGATTTTCTTTGAACGGCTTCTTTGGCTATGGCTTTGAGAGCGCCGTCTGTAAATCTGAGCTTGACACCTTCTATCTCAAAAAGCTTCTGGAACTGCTTGATAAGAGCATTTTTAGGTTCTGTCAGAATCTTGATTAAAGACTCTTCGGTTAGCTCATCAAGCATTGTTACAACAGGCAGTCTGCCAAGAAATTCAGGTATCATTCCATATTTAACAAGGTCTTCTACCTTTATATCATTAAGAATATCAGTTCTCTTAGCAGGCTCTTGGGATGTGATCTTTGCCCCGAAGCCCATGGCTTTCTGGCCCATTCTTTTGGATACAATTTTTTCGAGGCCATTAAAAGTCCCACCAACTATGAAAAGAATGTTGGTGGTGTCAACTTTGACGAAATCCTGCTGGGGATGCTTACGCCCGCCTTTCGGAGGAACGCTTGCCATGGTACCTTCGATTATTTTCAGAAGTGCCTGCTGAACACCCTCGCCTGACACATCCCTTGTGATCGACGGATTGTCGCCCCTCATGGCAATCTTGTCTATTTCATCTATATAGACGATTCCGCGCTGGGCTTTTTCCACATCATAGTCAGCGTTCTGGAGAAGAGAAAGAATTATGTTCTCAACATCCTCACCAACGTATCCGGCCTCGGTCAGAGATGTGGCGTCCGCAATTGTGAAAGGAACCTCAAGGAATCTTGCAAGGGTCTGGGCAAGCAGCGTTTTACCACTTCCTGTCGGACCGATCAGAAGAATATTACTCTTCTGTATTTCCACTTCATTTGAAGACACGGATGACTCAAGGCGCTTGTAGTGATTACGGACTGCAACGGCAAGAGCCTTTTTGGCAAAATCCTGCTCAATCACGTACTCATCCAGCGCGGTCTTGATTTCCTTCGGCGTCATGACCCTTTTGGGGCTTTCATATGACTTGGAATCTTCTTCCTCTATTATCTCACTGCAGAGCTGGATACATTCATCACAAATATATACGGCAGGCCCTGCTATGAGCTTTTTTACTTCCTTCTGATTTTTTCCGCAAAAGGAACAGAAAAGCTTGTCATTCGTGTCGTCTTTTTTACTCATTTTACGCCTCCGTAGCTCCCACTATTTTGGCGAGATCGGCCCTGTTTGCAACAACATGGTCAATAATACCATAGTCCCTTGCCTCAGCGCCGCTCATGAAAAAATCGCGATCAGTATCTCTGCTGATCATGTCGAAATTCTTTCCTGTGTGCATTGAAAGGATTCCGTTGAGAACCTCTTTCATTCGAAGAATTTCTTTTGCCTGAATTTCTATGTCAGAAGCCTGCCCCTGGGCGCCTCCCAATGGCTGGTGAATCATAATTCTCGCGTGTGGCAGGGCATATCTTTTACCTGCTGCTCCGCACGCAAGAAGAACTGCGCCCATGCTTGCAGCCTGTCCAATGCACACGGTAACAACATCCGGTTTAATATATTGCATGGTGTCGTAGATTGCCATGCCTGACGTTACAACGCCGCCCGGAGAGTTTATGTAAAAATTTATTTCCTTGTCAGGATCTTCTGACTCAAGAAACAAAAGCTGGGCAACTATCAGGTTAGCGACATCATCATTTATCGGAGAACCAAGAAAAATGATTCTGTCTTTCAGGAGCCTTGAATAAATATCATAGGCTCTTTCACCTCTGCTGCTCTGTTCTACTACCATTGGAATTAGAGGCACGTTAACTCCTTATGAACCTTTTCTATCTGTCAGGCTCTCCGACACCGGTCAGAGAGCCTTGGTGTAAAAAAATTATGCTTCTGAAGGTTCTACTTCAATTATTTCACTTTTTTCAACAAGCAGACGCATTATTTTCTTTTCAAGAAGCGTGTGCTTGAAGAAACCTATTTTATCAGGATTGTTCTTGTAGAATTCCCTGATCATTTCAACCGGACGGTTGAACTCCTTTGACAGGCTTTCATATCCAGCTTCAAGCTCTTCATCGCTGAGGGTCATTTTTTCATTCTCAATGATGGAGCTGAGAGCAAGATGTCTGCGAACCTGCTTTTCTGCCGTATCCCTGAATTCTTCCCTGAGAGCTTCCTTGGTCTGGCCTATCTGCTCAAGGGTGATATTATTGGCAAGGCAGGCCCTTTCAGCTTCATCTATCATTGCGTCTAGTTCGAAGCTGATCATTGAATCAGGAACTTCAAAATCGGAGCGCTCAAGAAGATAAGCAAAAATCTGCTCGTTCATTTCCTGCTCAATACGTTTGTCATAACCTTGCTGAAGATTTGATCTTATTTCATTCTTGATATCTTCAAGGGTTTCAAAAGATCCGAAGTTCTTTGCAAAATCATCATTAAGCTCAGGCAGTTCTTCCTGCATAACGTCATTCACAGAAAGCCTGAATTCAATGTCATTGCCTGCAAACTGCTTGTTCACATATTCTGCAGGGTATGAAACAGTAAAAGTCTTTTCAGATCCTTTTTTAAGACCAATGAGTTCATCGTCAAACATTTTTGACATCATTGCAGAGCCGACTCTGTAAAGCTGGTTTTCAACCTTTGGAGTCTTTTCAAAAGAAACACCGTCCTTGAAGCCCTCATATGAAACAAGGGCATAACCGCCTTCAGCTATTTCCGTTCCTTCTGTTGCCGGCACTTTTTTCGAAAGGCCCTTTCTGAGCATTTCTATCTGAGCATCAACTTCGCCTTCTGAATAGGCATATTTGGTCTTGTTGATTTTGATCTGTGAAGTATCTATGGCGGCTATTTCAGGCCTGATTTCAACAGTTGCGTCAAACTTGAAATTGCCCTTGCCTTCGAACTCAACAGGGTGGACCATTGGCGGCCCCACTATTTTGAGCTGACCTTCTTTGACTGCCTGAAAAACATTGTCCTGGATCAGACGGCCGGATACTTCATTATTGATATCCTTGCTGAACATCTTCTCAAGAATATTTCTTGGAGCCTTGCCAGGACGGAAACCTTTGATTTTTGTTGTTTTCTTGAGGTTGTTATAAGCGGCATCGACTTCAGCCATTACCACGGCTTCCGGGATATCAATGTGTAAAACCTTTTTAACAGAACTTACATCTTCAACAGTAAACTGCATGACAATCCTTTCCTGAATGATAAAGCAGCCTGTTGGTTGCTGCCTTAAAGACTCAATTACCCTTATTCAAAATCTTTTATTATTAGCCCCAATAATCAGGTCTTCCACGCAAGGCGTTTATTTTTTCAGAATATTCCATCCTCTCGCGCAATGGACAAAAGTAATATCAATAACAGAGGGTGTCAAGCAAAATTCCGGTCGAAATATCTGTAAACGCTTGAAAATCATAGGACAATGTGAGGTTCTCAATGCAAAAAAAGAAAAGGTATGAAAAAAAATAGAAAAAAAATTAAAAAAAATGAATTGATCTCTTGCATTTAAAAAAAAGGCATGGTAGTACGCTGATCAAATGTCGGGGCGTAGCGCAGCCTGGTAGCGCGCTTGGTTTGGGACCAAGATGTCGCAGGTTCGAATCCTGCTGCCCCGACCACTTTAAAAAAACATGGCCATTCCGTTAATTCGGAATGGCTATTTTTTTATCCGGAGTTTATCTTTTAATAAAAAATATCGTAATATACTGAATATGCAGCATATAAAGTTAAGCCTCCTCGACAGTTCCAATCTTCATATCTACAATAATCTTATTCAATGCTATGAATGCGAGTTTTCCTCCATAACCAAAAAAAAGCCTGATCATGAAGGGGTGTTTGACGTTGACACCCATATCGGCGGAAATGTGCTGGGTTTCATCGGCTTTGTGGATAACACTCCGGCTTCCCTTGCTGCTATAAAAATGCACGCTTCTCATAAATACGAAATCTGTGAATTTTTTGTGGTTCCTTTTTTCAGAAGACACGGAATCGGTACTTTATTTGCTGAATTAATATTGAAAAAATTTCCTGGTTATTGGGAAATCAAGCAGATAGAGGGCGCTGATTATGCTGTTTCTTTCTGGAGAAGTGTTCTTTACGGCCTCACAGAAAATTGTTTCGAAGAAGATGTTTTTATGGATTCATACTGGGGACGTGTTACAAGGCAGAGATTCGAAATTCCTGAATAAAGCCTCTTTTTATTTGTCAGAATAGTCATGATAACAGACGCCTTCTCTGTAAACACTGCCAGGAGAGCTTTCACATACAATTTTTGTGATTGAACGAATTTCTTTCCCTTCCGGATATTTTATATTTCCGACCCTTGAAAGGGCCGACAGAATATAATGAAACGGGACTGCATAGCTTATGGTTGTGGGTATGAGGTATTCATCATTTTTTTTTGTGTAGCCCACATCATTTAATACAGAGAAAAGAATTCCCGCCAACTCCCCCGAATCTTCAAAAAAAACGGGAGAACCGCTTCCTCCTGAATTTGACATTATATTTACAGAAAAAGAGTACGGCTTTTCTGAAGGATATGGAAGAACCGCGCTTATAATTCCCTTCTGAAGAGTAGGTGTTACCTGGTGGAGTCCCCATGGGCCATCCAGGGCTCTTCGCCCGAGAGGGTAACCGGCTGTGCCGATATCGAGACCTTCGGTTATCCTTCTGGTCTCGGAAATTTTTATTGGAGTCAAATCATTTGCCAGAACCCTTACAAAAGAAAGATCTGGTGCTTTAGGGCCATAGGATCTGACGTGTGAACCAATATTTATTACACCAATAACCGGTATACGGATATCAATAATTCCTTTTTCAGCGGGATACAGGAGCATTGCGTCAATACCCCATTCGTCAGGGTCAAGGCCCGGTGGGCGCCAGGCATCTGCAAATGAATCCACCACATGATGATTTGTGGCTACAAGCCCGTCCTCGCGTATGGCAAATCCTGTGCCCAGAATTGGTGGGAAACGGTATCCGTTTTCTTTTTCCATGGAAGGGAGATATTTTGGAACAAAAGCCACGATGCTTTTTTTTATTGCCGGATATATTTCAGCTAATGTCATTTTTCATGGGCTCGCAAAAAGTCAGAAACGGTCTTGATCATGTATCTTCGTATTTTCAGATAGTTCTGGATTCCGGCCTGTGCAGGAATCGGACTTTTTTGCGACCTTGTCCGGGATCATTTTTTAGATAATCCATGTAAAGGACGCCGGGATCAATGGGCCTCATCTTCGTCACTGTATCTTTCCCTGATGGATTTTATAACATTATATTTTTCAAGAAAAATTTCAACCAGCTCCGGCTCGAACTGATTTCCTGACTCTTTTGTTATGACATCAAGAACCTGATTTTCTTCCCACGGCTCCTTGTAAACCCTTTTGGAGCTGAGGGCATCGTAAACATCAGCCAGGGCAACTATTCTTCCGAACAAAGGGATTTCTTCCCCTTTTTTTCCAATGGCTTTGCCGCCTGTATCTTTGAAACCATCCTTGGGCTCGCCGCTGTTGATGTCTATATGACCAGGATAACCTCTTCCGTCCCATCTTTCATGATGGTTCAGGGCAACCTGCATTGCCGCTTCCTCAAAATCAGACTGGTTTTCCGTGAAGAGTCTTGCTCCATAAAGGGTATGCATTTTCATTATTTCATATTCATCATCATTGAACTTGCCGGGCTTTTTCAGAATGATATCAGAAATTGCAACCTTGCCCACGTCATGAAGCATTGCCGCCATTCTTAGCATATCCCTGTTTTTGTTCATTTCCTTTTCGCCCATATCCCTTCTTTTTGCCCATGCCTCGAATATTTCCACCGCATATCCGCCGACTCTGTTAACATGGGCTCCTGTTTCCTTGGGGTCTCTCATTTCGGCCATCTGGATCATTCTGAGAAGAATGGATCTTGTGAGGCGGGCTCTGTCAAGGGCCAGGGTAGCTATACCTGCAAAATGCGCCATAAATTTTTCGTCTTCTTCAGAAAATGCCTGGGTTTCTCCATTCTTGCCTGTGGCGTTAATAATTTGAAGAATACCCATCACTTCACCTTTAAGGGTTTTGAGCGGGATTGTAAGAATTGATTTTGTTCTGTATTTTGAGGCTTCGTCAAAACCTCGGCTGAATTTGAAAGGGCTGCTTTCAAGTATTTCATAGGCATCCGGGATATTCAGTATTTCACCCGTAAGCGCCGCATAACCTGCTATGCTCCCGCAGTCAATCGGTATTGAAAAGATATTGTATATGAGCTTTTCACCCGGCGTGAGTCTGTTCTGCATGGTATCATTTTGGGTATACTTGAAATCCAGCCTGTTTCTGTTCTTTATGTATATGGAACCGGCATCGGCATTTGAAAAAAGCCGGGCTTCTCTGAGAATATGTTCCATGAGAATATCAAGGTCCTGAACCTGACTCAGTTCCTGGCCTATTGATGTGAGGGCATCCAGTTTTTCTTTTTCCGTAAGCATGGTAACCTCCCTCGGCATGAAAAGTGATTTATTTTTCTGTAATATCTGTAGAAAGCATTCTCATTATTCCATCAGATTACAGACAAAGAAGAGAAAGCTGACAAGACGAAATACATATAATTTAAATTACAGTGAATCTGACAATGCATTATCTATATCATTATATTTGAACTCAAACCCCAAATCAATCAGCTTTTGGGGTACGGCTCTCTGACTGGCTGTTATAGCTTTTCCGAAATCGCCAAGAAAAGCCACCAGCAATACTCTTGGTACAGGAAAAAACTCCGGCATTCCAACGGCTTTTGCAAGGCTTTTAGAAAATTGTCCCTGGGTTATCAGTCCTGGAGAACACGTATTAAAGATTCCTGAAAAATTATTTGATATTGCAAATGCAATGACATCAACCAGGTCATCTTTGTGAATCCATGGGAACCACTGTTTGCCAGAGCCCAACGCACCCCCAAGTCCGAATCTGTATGCCGGTAGCATGCTCTTTAAAGCGCCTTCTTTTCTTCCTATTATAATGCCAAATCTTAGAATTACTATCCTTGCATTTTTCCCTTCGGCTTTATTTGCTTCTTTTTCCCAGTCTCTGCAAACGCCAGCCAGAAAATCATCTCCGCACTCTTCATCCTCTGTAAGAATGGCGTCTGCTCTGTTTCCATAAAAACCCGAGGCCGAAGCGTTGATGAGCGTTGAGCCTGCTTTAACTGCATCAGCAACATTTTTTGTTGTCATCACCCTTGATTCATAAACTTCCTTCTTGTATCCGGGAGTCCATATTCCAAAGATGTTTTTTCCTGCAAGATTTACGGTTACATCTGCTTCGTTGATTGCTTCCTGCCAGGAGCCCGGCAATTTAGTATCCGCTTGTATATATCTATACACACTATTATTGACTGATGGCTGTCTGGTTGAGATATCAATACCTGTGACAATATGACCCTGTTCTATAAGGTGGGCTGAAAGATTCCTTCCGACGAATCCGGCAGCTCCTGTGACGGCTATTTTCATATCATATGCCTCTTAATAGGTTGTGCGGGGCTGTTTTAGATCATTTGGTCTTATGATTGTAGGATTCGCAAAAAGTCAAAAAAGGCGTCGGTATCATGCCTGGCTTGATCCGGCATCCTTGTATTTTCAGATGTTTTTGGATTCCGGCCTGCGCCGGAATGACTGAAATAAGACTTTTTGTGAGTCATCATGATTGTCTTACTGTTATATTCTGATCAACCACAAATCCCTTTAAAGGATCAAAATGCATGTCAAATTCTATCAGGCAAGGAAGAGAGCCTGAAACTCCCAGTCTGGTTTTAAGCGCGCCTTTTATAGGAACAGGTATTTCTTCATTCAGAGCAAAATTACCTTTTGCCACAAGCTCAAGCGGTACTTTTATGTTCTGCCTGATTTCGGATGGAATATTGCTGATGACTTTAAGATCGAATTGATCCTTTATTCTTACATTATGCTTAAGTGGCAAAGAAAAATCCAGAGGAATCATCCCCTTGATCGGGACTCTTGTAGGAATGCCCATTATTTCCGTATCGACTGTTGTTTCCAAAGGCATTTGCCCCTTTATCTGGACTGTCTCCTCAATGGGGAACTTGTTGTCGACGTCAAGCTTTATTGGCTTGTCAACTTTAACATTAAAAATATCCCTTATTGGTACATCCAGTTCAGCCTGGATCGGCAGAGAGAAATTTATTTCCTTTTGAAACGGTACTTTGAACTCTGTATCCAGCTGGGCTGTAACAGGCAGCTGATAGTCCATTGATATGTTGATTTCTTTTGCAATTTTAAGATGGCTTCCATCAATGGAAAACTCCCACGATTGCAGGGAGCAGAGAAGAACTCCCATGATAAGTACAAAAAAAACGAAGATGGTGGTCAAAGCTGATACAACCATACTAAGGACAGCAGATCGATTTGGCACAGGATAAAAGCCTCATGATAATAAATTTGTTTATTTATCAATAGCATAACTTGAGCTAATTTCAAACTTTTAGAGGCTTTTGCATGAAGATATTTTATTTTTGATTGACAGGAATCAGGCAAATGGGGGATTGAGAAATATTGTTATTTTGATTATTAGGGTATTTTATAGATTTCTCCATTAGCTGATCATTCACAGATAGATTTAAAGGAGGACTAAAATGAAAAAATGGATGTGCAGTGTTTGCGGTTATACATTAACAGCTGAAGAGCCACCTGAAATATGCCCTGTATGCGGAGCTGACAAGAAACTTTTTGAACTGGTCGAGGATTCCGCCGAGCAGTCAGAAGAACATTCTGAACCGGTTTCTTCGGACAAACAGAGTGAACCATCTGATTTTAAGCATAAGATTTTTGGCTTATCCAAAAAAATTATTCGGCAACATCATCTTCACCCAATATCCGTTCATATTCCAAACGGAGTAGTACCTGTTTCGTTTATTTTTGTATTTCTGTCCGTTATTTCCGGCGGAATTTCTGCACTGGAAAAGGCCGCGTTCCTGAATCTTGTTTTCGTTCTTTTTGCCATGCCAGTGGTTGCCTTTACAGGATTTGTTGACTGGAAAGAGAAATATTCAGGAACAATGACCAAGGTTTTTAAGATCAAAATGATTTGTGCTGCTGTGCTCACATCGTCTGTTTTCATTGCTGTGATCTGGAGGGCGGTTGACGAAACCGCTGGTTCATCCTGGCTCTATCTCGTCCTTAATGCCCTTATTCTCGGCTCAGCCGGTTTAGCGGGATTTATGGGCGGAAAACTGGTTTTCAAAGATTAGTAATCTGTTTTCAGGCCCTTAAGCAGGGCCTGAAATGTTATTTTTTCAGATAGAATTTGAAGCGGGCCTATGATTTTAGACGATCTGATTGAAGAAATATCTCCTGGCCTTTACCAAATAGGCGATTTTGCAACTCCTGTTTTTCTTGTTGATGCACCTTCACCTGTTCTTGTTGATGCAGGCTATTCATTCACATCTGAATTATATGCAGGGGCTGTCCATCGAATTCTCGGAAAAAGGAAGCTCTCCTGGTGTTTAATAACCCATACGCATTTTGATCATGTTGGAGCAGTCGGATATTTCAAGAATCTTTTTCCTGAAATGAAAATCGGAGCTTCCGGCCTCGCCTGTCAAATTATGTCTAAGCAAAAATCCCTGGATCACATTGCCGGTTTAAATCTCTTTGCAGAAAGTATATTTTTTTCAGAGACTCATCTCTCCTCCTCCCCTTTCCAGCCTTTTCAGATAGATACAATCCTTTCTGAGGGTGATGTATTAAACATTGGAAATTCACTGAATATTTCAGTTATTGAGACTCCGGGGCATACGAGGGACTCACTCTGTTTTTATCTTAATGAACAAAAAACAATTTTTACTGGGGATTGTGGCGGAATCGTTCATGACAGCGGCTATATATTTTATGATTTTCTTTCAGGTTGCGCAGCTTATATTCACTCATTGAACAAAATATGCAATTCTGGCGCAGAAATTTTATGTCCGGGTCATTACAACTCGTTTAAAGACGCTAAATGCGAACAGTATCTCGTTGATCTGGTTCCCGGGTGTATGAAATTCATTGATTTTGTTTCCGGAATTCTATCAGCACACAATAACGATATCAATATTTGCATGAATATTATCAAATCACTTGAATATGATGTGCTTCCTCAGCCAAAGCAGCCGGAGCCGGCGTACCTGCTGAATCTTGAGGCAAGGTTACGATCAGTCCTGTCTTTTGTTTCTACAGATTTAAGTCGTTTTTTAACGTAAATAAATATTAAAAACTGAGTCATTGTGATATTTATCTTGATTTAATGGTTTATTCCTGTTTTATTTGTTCTTGCGAGGCTTTTTGCTATTAAATCAACTTAAAGGAGGTTTTTATGTTCAAAAGACTTTTGCTTGTTCTCGCCATCGGTTTTTTCCTTTTTGCATCCCCTCTTTTTGCCATGAACAAAATCAATATTAACAAGGCTACTGTTCAGGAACTTGAGCAGCTTAAAGGGGTCGGTCCCAAAATTGCCCAGAAGATAATTGATTATAGAGACAAGAATGGGCCTTTCAAAAAACCCGAGGATATAACGCTTGTGCAGGGAGTCGGGCCAAAAATACTTGAGACAAATAAAGATACTATTGTTGTATCAGACGATGCCCAGGTCAAGCCTGCTGAAGGAACTGCGCCTCCGGCCGCTGTTCAGAAAAGTGTACCCGCTGCTCCTGAAAAGGCCCCGAAAAACTGATTGATTTTGCCTGCCCCTTTATATGGGGCAGGTATTGATTTGGTGTGAATTTCTTCGATTAATCCATTATTTATCGTTGTTATGAATAATCTTTTCATAAATAGAATCCGAGGAATACTGCTGATTTATTCACAAACGAGTTAATATCTGCTTTCCCATGCTTCCTGTTTCTAATTTCAGCTTGAATAACGGAAGTGAAACAATCATCTGTCTGCCAAACAAAAAATCCATAAGGTCTTTATCCATTTTACCTTTTTCAATTGCGGTATCCCTCACTGATCTGTCATAGGAGAGCATAGAGACAATTTCTCTTCCCATTTCCTGATTTTCTTCAGCAAGTATGATTTCCGCATAGTCTTTCATTTTTCTGTAATCGCATCTTTTCTGATGCTCCTGAATAAGATCCCACATCCCTGTTTCTCCTAGCAGATCTTTTCTTGTAAGAAAGGGAGATGTCTTCACCGGATCAATTTGCCTTTTGTCCCAGCATTTGAATGCTCGGCATACAGATGGCCTTGATTGATAAATGCCACATTCCTGTGTCTCTTCATCATGGAAGAGGCATGAAGGTATTTCTTCATCCCGGGGCTTTATTTTGATTATGTCTGATTTCAGGTGATCAAGCTTCCTCGTTTTAGGATTTTTATAAGGTTCACCTTCGCGCATCGTAAATAAATATTTAATAGGGATATTTCCCCTTTCAATTAAATGACTGTCAGAATGAAAAAGATCTGGTGAGCTCAGGCGGCAGCAGGCTCCGCACTTGATGCATGATGAAATTTCGCCTAACCCTGGAATCTGTATTGCTTTCATATAGAACCTCATAAATACGTATCATTAAAACGATCGAAATCAATATCACTCATAAAATGATAGGTCAAAACATAACCGATATCATGATCATTTTCAGTTCATATTTATAGAATTTCATGCCAGAGCTTTTATCTGTATTTTCTGGCATTGGCTGTTTTTTATTAAAGTCTGCTCCAATAATTCAAGGTTTGTTCTTACGCCTATAGATTTTATTTGACGTTGAACTTTTTATTAATTAAGGCTTGGCCCAAGATATTAACTGAAATATTCTTTTTAAGGTTACGCTTATAGCCACATTCACAGATCAAAATAGCGAATGTGAATTTTGACAAACTCATAAAAAGTCCGATTTCCGTCATTCCGGCGCAGTCCTGAATCCGGAAGTATTTGAAAATATAAAGATGCCGGATTAAGTCCGACATTCGCCGGAATGACAAACCCGTAATTTTGCGGCCATGTCAGGTTTATAAAATTATTTCATGCCATGATAAAGTCTCACCCCTCAAAAACCATTATTATCTTTGCTAAATACCCCGAGCCTGGCAAAGTAAAGACAAGATTGTCCAGTTCCTTGGGTCATGAACAATCCTGTCTGATTTATCAAGCCATGCTTTCGGATCTGATTGACAAATTTGCTTTTCAGAAATTATTTTCCTGTTGTTTTTATATTTATCCTCCGGAGGCAGCCACTTCTTTTTCTGCCGAATACTCCTTATCTGTTGATAATGTTTTACCCCAGAAGGGTTCAGATCTTGGGGGGCGAATGTTTAATTCATTTATGGAGCAAATCAGCCTTGGTTTTGATCAAATTGCCTGCTTTGGTTCGGATATTCCTGCAATATCCTTAGATCATATTGATTCTGCTTTCAGCGCTCTTTCCAGCCATGATGCCGTGCTTGGCCCTGCCGAGGATGGTGGGTATTATTTGATAGGATTGAATAAGGAATCATTATGTGAATCTTTTTTTACCGGGATAGCCTGGAGCTCTCCTTCTGTTTTTTCCGAGACTGTATCGAAAATTAAAAATAGAGGACTAACGCATGACACGATTATGCCCTTAAGAGACCTTGATGATTTGTCTGATCTCCAGTTTTATAAAAATTTCCTTAACGAAAACAGATCACTGAGTCCAAGACTCAATAGGATTTTAAGTGAGAAGGATTATTTCCCTGATGGTATGTAACAGAACGATTTCTTTTGAGATGAGGCTTGATAGCACAGAGGCTGTAACAGGTTATTTTACTTGTGTACCAGCAGACCGCATGACTTTGAACGACATGTTAGATTTACTTTCAGTAAGACCGATGGATACTTTTCTGCATGGGCATGCACTTAATTGTATATGCTCATTGCCACTTGCGGAATGGATCTCTTTATTAGAATCTCGTTCTGATTGGAGTTTTCCGGTCCAATCCGTTTTTCTGGAGTCGTGCTTATTAAATCCAGAATTAAAAGATCTTTCCCTGTTTTTTGATTTTGATGCGGCTGTCATTAATTCACCTCTCATCAATCTTCGATCCGCATACCTACAGGACAGAGAAATTGACTTGAAACTGATTCCCATACTTCGTGATAATATTGTTCATCACAATCCATTAAAGAAATTAGCAGACAATGATATTCTTATGCTGCGGAGCAGCATTAACCTTTCCTGCCATCAATGTTCATCAGGCTCTTTGCATATTGGGGCAATTCATTCTGATTCCTTTCATATAGAGCATGACTATCCAAAGAGAATTATCTCTGCTGTTGGAGCAGCCAAGCTTGCTTTTGACAAACTGGAAAATGCAGGGGTTTTCTTTGAATCTGAAATGCGTCATGTCTCTTCCCTAAGCCCAATTGCTCTGCTGCGCAAATGGAAACTTCACCGATCCATCGATTCCGGCAGAAATAATTTTTTGCTTTCAGGGATTCACACGGCTTATGGCAAAGGACTCTATCTCGATGATGCTAGGGCCTCATGCGTAATGGAGGTTCTTGAAAGATACTGTTCTTATGCTTCTGTTGAATCGTGTTTGATCACAGAATGCAAAAATGAACGTCCCCTTGTTTATTCTCGCTTTTCTGAAATATCAAACAACGCCCTCGATCCCTCTTGTATTAAGCTTGAAATTCCTTACAATGACGAGCCTCTCTGGTGGACATTGGGCGAACAGATAGGTGCGGACGGCTTGCATGAAATATTTGTCCCGGTTCAAATGGTTTATTTATTTTCCAATCTCGACGAGATAGATCTTTTTTCAGGTCTCGGTTCCACCGGCCTTGCTGCTCATACAGATATGGCCATGGCCAAGACAGCGGCTCTTATAGAATGCATAGAAAGGGACTGTGATGCCATTTCTGTTTTTGACAGATCTCATTGCTTTAAAATTTCAACTAATGATCAGGAGCTGTCTCAGTTATTTTCTGCGTATGCTAACCGCGGAATTCAAATACAGTTCCAGGATATTTCAAATGAAATTGGCATACCCTGCTACAGGTGCTTCGTTGTTGACAGTTCAGGAAGAATACTGAAAGGAACCGGCGCTGGTTTGAGCGCAAAAAAAGCGCTTCTTTCAGCGCTCATGGAGACCCCATATCCTTTTCCCTATGGCCCACCTTCAGGAAGTCATTTTGAAAATCTTCAAACCCTTCTTCTTGAAGATTTGCCGGATTATACGACAGAAAATCCTTATCAGGATCTTTACATACTTGAACAGACACTTGTTTCGAACGGCTACGCGCCGGTCTATGTGGATATTTCGAGAAAAGATACGGATTTCCCTGTTGTTAAGGCCATTATACCGGGACTTGAAATAATGAGTGATTTTGATGTTTACTCGAGGATCTCGCCAAGGATGGCGGCAAATTATTTAAGAACTGTCTCTGGATAGTTTGTATCTTTGCCTTTTTTCCATCCTCGCTTTTACAGACATGGCTGATAATTCTTATCAGTCATGACAATAATAACTCTGCCGGAAATTAAGTTTTTATTTCTTGTTTGTGGAAAAATTTTTTCAGATATTCAAGGGAGGGCCAGTAGTCTTTTTCTTCATGCGGTTCAAATGTAATTATTGGGAGGCAGTTCCTTTTTTCATCGAGATATTTGAGTAAATGGCTAAAATCAATTCTGCCCTGGCCAGGAGGCATATGGCCGTCCGAGTCTCCGCAATTATCATGCAGGTGTATATGGCCGATATATCCCCCCAGTTCTTTTATCCATGTTTCGAGGCTTGCCTTTCCAAATGCAAAATGATGCCCTGTATCAAGACAAAAGCCCACATTAAATTTTTCGAGCCTTTCAAAAAAAATCTTGATATCTTCTGGGCCATCTTCATATACATTTTCAAGCATGAGCCTGCATTCTGACTCTCCCAGTTTTTCAGCCAACCAGGTCCATATTTCCAGGCTCTTCTCAACCCAGGATTCCCGAAATTGGGAATAGCGCCTCGATTCATAGCCAGGATGGCATACTATATGAACCGGTTTTAGAATTTTTGCTGCTTCTATAAGCTGGGCAAATCTTATTTTTGTTATGTCCCTTATGGCTGGATCCTGGGATCCTGCTGAAAGATCCATGAATGGCCCATGAATTGTAATCCTGCTACCCAAATCAGAAAAAAAATGGGATGCAGCTTTATAGTCTTCCGCTGTATACTGATCTAATGCTACAGCATCAAGCCCTATCTCTGGATTGATACGGTATTTTTTTATGAATTCATCATATTTGCCTTCCATGAACATCCTGAACGGAAGGTTGACCTGGGTTTTTTCAATTGTCAGCTGCATCATTTAACCTGTCACATCGTGTTTGTTTTGAGTAGAAGTGCATTCCATCCTGATTCACTATATTCCTGCAATAACTCAAATTTTTTACAGTATTTTTTGCAAACAAATTCTTTTTCTTCCGGGCGCATGCCTGAAAGTATTGCATATCCTTCCTTGTTTACTGCCGATGCAATTAAATCCGACATTGATATCAACGTCGGATACCTAAGGTTTGCAGTTACAAGGTCAGGCTGGAGGGCGAGTAACCCTATTTCTGTATCTATTATGTCAATTTTTTGTTTTGAAATAGAGTTGGAAATAATATTTGCTCTTGCCTCTGACCTTGCACAGGCGTCTATATCTGTCCCGATGCATTTTTCTGCGCCTAAAAGTGATGCCGCAATTGCAAGGATTCCTGTACCTGTGCCAATATCAAGCATTGATTTTATCTTCGCGCCTGACATAAATATAAAATCCATAGCTTTCAGGCACATTTTGGTGGTCGGATGAATACCATTGCCAAATGCTATTCCCGGGCTAATTTTTATAAGCACGCTCCCGCTCGAGATATCGTGAAGGCTTGTGTTCGGAGGGGCAATCCATATTCTTTCTGATATTTTGACAGGGCGGTTGACATTTGTGCTTATCATTGTCTGTCCGAGTCTATTTACATACATGAGCGATCCGTCGTCAAGAAGAGTCCGGATCGCTTCTTTGATTGATTGTCTGTCAATACTTGGACATGCTTTTCTGATTTCTGAGATCAGTTTTGCAATTACAATACCCTCTGGTTTTTCTACCAGTGATTTTTCAATGGTCTGTTTTATCAAGGGGATAAACAAAATCACCCCTTATTTTTGTCTTTAAGACCTTCCCTGATGAGAAGATTGTTATACCAGACAGCAAATTCGTACATACCGAGGAATTTTTCATTTTTGTTTACAATGCCAATACAGAGATCCCATGCTCCACTGGCAAAAGAAGTGCTGTAGTCTTCATGGCTCAAACCCTGTAAAAATTCTCTTATGAGCTGCTGGCTTGTTCTTTCTGAAACATCTGTTCTTATATCGATTGGATCCTTTGGTTCTTCAAAGGGATCCCAAACATCATATCCTTTTTTTAATACTCTGTCCTGGGCTCTTTTACCCATACTTTCAAAAATGGCCTTCTTTTTGTCGGCGATTTCCTCTTTGGAAAACTCTATATGACTTCCGCCTTTTGCCATAGTCTACTTATCTCCAGTCTCGTCATCATTTATAATTCCAAGGTATTCATCATTGTACTCAGTGAGAATCGCCATGGATACTGGCACTAACATATCGCTCATTCTTGTGTATGTTGTTGGCAATTCCGAAATAAAATCTGCCGAGAATTCGTATAGCTTTTTGTAGACCATGTCCATGTTCAGCGCAGGATATTTTTTGCCCTGTTCGAATGATGTTTTACCACAGGTGTGGCTTACACCCATTGCGGATGTTGGAATGCCGTAGACTCTGCATGCGATTGGCCTGAACTCATACAGATCACATTTGTCTTCCATGCTTAGCAGCGGACACCGGACTCGCTCCATTGACATGTCTCCAATAATGGAGAGTTCATCTCTGCCCTCCACTGTTTCAGCATGAGCTTTTTTCTTCAGCTTATGGAGTTTTCTGTCTGCTCTGTTCGCCCTCTCAATCATGTCATGCCGGATTGTTCCACCAGTATATTTCTGATTAAAATGATAATTAACATACATTGCTTCTATGAGCGTCAGGTCAAAGATTGCAAAACAGCAGTCCGAACACCCGCTAGCGCATTTTACACAGTCGCCATATTCTGACTTCACTTTATCAAAGGCTTCATCAACCAGTTTCACAAGGCCTTCATATTTTTTGAAGTATTTATCAAGAGGCAGCTTCATTTTAAAACCTATAGTATTGCTTGGTTAAATCAAAATGTTTCACGTGAAACACTTCTTGGTTATCTGAGAAGAATCCGTTTGAAGTGTTTCTCTCTGGAGCCAAAGCCTTATTATTCCAGAACTTTCTTCTTAAAAAAAGACTGTTGCCAGGGTAATCGAAGGCTTAAAACACATACCATACTAAGGTACAAATCCAAAATAGAAATTAAGAATTGAGTTTTTAGGCTAATCAAAAAATGAGAAATCCGTAAAGATCTCTATTTTCCTCATTCCACTTCATCCACGAATCCAGAGCATCTAAAAAGAAATCTGATTACCACTCTGCTTCAGCCATAGAAAGCATGGTTGATGGCATGGGTGGAGTCCTAAGAGCAACATAAATCAGTCTGTGAATCATGGACGGCAGATCATATCGGCGATTGAATCTGTACTGAAATTCTGCCAGGTACCGCGGAACATGCTTGCGATTAATTGCATGATAAGTACCTTTGAGCGCATTTTTTAAGTTACCAAGTATTATATTGACCCATTTGAAGGATGGATGCTCTACAGCTGCTTTACCACCTCCAGTAACATGGGG